>NZ_JBFNFG010000011.1:0-58945 GCF_040888305.1 Streptococcus fermentans
GGGACCAAGGTGTCGCAGGTTCGAATCCTGTCTTCCCGATTGATGTTACAAGAGTAAGAACACTAGTTGTTCTTTTTTTATTTATTATAAATCTTTTTCACTGTGTCAACTGCTGTAGAATGGTGAAAAAATTTCAATTTGAAAGAGTTTAATCGGGTCCTCTCCTTTTTGATATTTTAGCAGTGGATAAAACAACTTTTTGAATTATGGACTCTATTTTTGTCGTATTATTATTAACTCTTGAATAGTCATTAACTGTATTAGGAACACAAAGTTTTAGTAAGAAATAAAATATATCACCGATTCAATCATAATGGGTTGAATCGGTGATTTTTATATAAGGAAAAAATATGTATCTTGTTAAATACTCGTTTTAGTATGAAAGGAATTATATACTTTAGTTTTAATTATAGTCTTACCAAAGAATCTCGCATAAATGTTTTGTCTCAATTGTTGACTTTGGGAATTGTTCAATCAAGAGAGGAAGCACAAAACCTCATTCGACAATCAGAATTACTGAAAAGTTATGCAGTAGAAGATTTGGATAATGTCGAAACTAGTATACAGTTTTTCAAGTCATTAGTAGAGAAGGGGGAGTAAATGTTAAAGAATATTCCTAAAATTATTAGCCCAGAGCTAGTTAAGTATCTAATGGAGATGGGACATGGAGATGAGCTAGTCATAGCTGATGCTAATTTCCCAGCTCACAGGATCGGACAACGCATTGTTCGTTGTGATGGTCATGGAGTTCCTGTGATCTTGGATGCTATTTTGCAACTACTACCTCTCGATACATACAGTGACTATCAAGCAGGCCTTATGCAGGTTGTACCAGGAGATCCAACGATTCCAGTTATTTGGGATGAATATAAAACCTTACTAGGCAAGTATCATACAGGTGCATCTATCAAAGAGTTTGAACGTTTTGAATTTTACGATCAGGCAGAGAAAGCTTATTTAGTGATTCAAACTGGAGAAAGTGCTCTTTATGGAAATATTATCCTGAAAAAAGGCGTTTTGTAAAAAAATAAGGGGGATGTGGGGCTTCCCACTCCCTTCCTTTGCGATTTGTTTGTTAAAAAAATCACAAATATTTGAAAATACAGAAAATATATTATATAATTAACCTAAATATATAGCGTGAAAAGCGCAAGGAGGATAAAATATGGCAACATTTTACGTTCCAGCAGTTAACCTTATTGGTAAAGGTGTGGTAAATGAAGTTGGGCCTTATGTTAAGGAGTTGGGTTATAGTAAGGCTCTTTTGGTGACAGATAAATTTATTGAATCAAGTGATATCTTGCCAAAAATTTTAAAACCTTTAGATGATGAAGGAATTGCTTACGTTATCTTTAGTGATGTTGAACCTAACCCTACTTGTAAAAATGTTATGGATGGGGTTGCTGCATTGAAAGAGCACAACTGTGACTTTATCATCTCTGTCGGTGGTGGCTCTCCACAGGATGCGGCTAGCTGTATTTCTGTAATCGCGACTAATGGCGGTAAACCGCAGGATTATGAAGGTTTGCATAAATCTGCTCAAAAAGGCCTTCCTGTTGTCGCTATTAATACTACTGCAGGTACATCAGCAGAAATTACCATTAACTACGTGATCACTGATGAAGAACGTAAGGTTAAAATGGTAATGGTGGATAAAAACAGTCTTGCCCTTATCTCTGTTAATGACCCTGAATTGATGGTTTCAAAACCTCAAGCTTTGACTGCGGCTACTGGTATGGATGCTCTTACTCACGCCGTTGAAGCTTTGGTAACACCAGGTGCTTATGATGTGACTAAGAAACTTTCTATCGGAGCTATCGAGCTAATCAAAGAATATCTTCCACGTGCGGTAGAAAATGGACACGACATCGAAGCTCGTGAAGGTATGGTTAATGCTATCTTCCTTGGCGGAATGAGCTTTAACAATGCTGGACTCGGCTATGTTCACTCAATGGCTCACCAATTGGGTGCTGTCTATAACTTACCTCATGGCGTGTGCTGTGCTATGCTTTTGCCAGTCGTTGAGCGTGAAAATGCCAAACGTGTACCTGTAGCCTTCCGTAATGTTGCTAAGGCCTTGGGAATGCAAATTGAAGGAAAATCAGATGAAGAATGTGCTGCTTATGCTATTTCTGAAATTGAAAAACTTTCTGAAACTGTCGGTATTCCTAAGAAGTTGACAGAACTTGGTATCGAAGAAAAAGACTTTGACTTTGAATATCTTTCTAAGAATGCCTTGATTGATGCTTGTGCTCCAGGTAATCCATTCATGCCAACTTTGGAAGAAACCATTGCTTTCTATAAGGAATTGTTCTAAGCAAACCTATTTTAGAGCTTTTGTGGGATAGTAAATTTAAGATTCTTACATTACTGAATTCCTCCCGATTATTCAAATAATGTATGAGGAAATCAAATACTATTCCTATGATTTAAAGCCAATAATATTTAAGAAGAACTATCCTCGTGATAGTTCTTTTTTTGAAAATTTGATATGCTAGAACTATGAAGAAAATCAAAATTGATGTTGTAGTTGTCCCTTTAAGTGGTCATTTGTATCCAACTATGAATTTATTACTACCTCTATTAGACAATCCTCAGTATGAGATACGTTTATTTACAGGTCCACAGAAAAAAGCTGTTGCTGAGTCTGCTGGTTTTAATGTAGTTACCATACTAGAAGATCATATTGAGGAATTTGAAAAGGCAGCAAATAATGATGAGCAATTAGGAATTTTATCGGCTTATCATCAACTTTCTGCAAGTATTGATTTAATTAATCTTGTTTCAGATCAATTATTGGTAGAGTGGCAGAAAAATCGACCTGATATTGTTATCGCTGATTTTATAACTTTGTCTGGTGGCCTTGTAGCTGATCAGCTTGGTATTCCTTGGATCACTACCATGGCTACACAATTTGTTTTAGAGACTACTGACGGCCCGCCCTGTTTAATTGGTGGGATGGGGAGTCCCAAGAATGCCTGGCAGGCTGCGGTACAATTTTTAGGTAGAAAGGGAACTCGGTTAGTGAAACGGATTGTGTCTTTTTCGTTTCGTGATCGTTTAAAGAGATATAATTTTAGACTCTATAATCAGCTGGACCAAGAGACTATTTATTCTCCATATTCAATCCTTGGTATAGGGATGAAAGAAGTAGAGTTAAAAAAAGGATTCCCAAAACACTATAAATGGGTGGGACCTTCAGGTGCTTCAGTAGAGGCTGGAGAGGATTATCCATTAGATTTGTCGGCTTTCCCTAATCGAAAGAAGGTTTTGGTAACTTGTGGGACGCAACTAGCTTGGGCTAAAGATAATCTAATCTATCAAACAAAGCAACTAGCTAAAGCACATCCTGATTTTCACTTTTTTGTGACACGTGGAGTTGGTGGAGAACCTTTTCAGTGTGAGAATCTGATGGAGAATCTGTCCGTTGTTTCTTATCTTCCTTACAAAGAATACATCCCTCAGATGGATTATGTGATTCATCATGGTGGAGCTGGAATTTTTTATCAGTGTATCATTTATGGTAAACCGGCTTTGATTTTGCCTCATGACTACGACCAATTTGATTATGCCGTTCGTGGTGTGGAAGCGGGTGTTGCACTGACTGCTAATAAAGAGGATACGAGAGCTATTGGCTTAGCCTTTGAGAAATTAATTGCTAAAGAAGATTGGTCAGAATTAGAAATTTTACGCCAGGCTGCACAATCCTATCATCCAACAGAAATTTTGGAAAGCGAAATCCACCGTCTGTTAGCAGATAAGGAGAAAGAATGATGAAAAAAGTATTAGTTACGGGAGCCACTGGTTTCTTGGGTAAATATGTAGTAGAAGAATTAGTCGAGCATGGCTATCTGGTTCGAGCTTTTGGTAGAAACAGTAAGGTTGGTCGCTCTTTAGAGAATTCTTCGGTTAGTTTTTTTCAGGGAGATCTGACCAAAGCTGAGGATGTGCTAGAGGCTTGCAAGGGGATGGATCTGGTCGTACATGCGGGTGCCCTTTCAACAGTTTGGGGCCCCTGGGAAGATTTTTATCAGGCCAATGTTTTAGGAACTAAATATGTTCTCGAAGCTTGTCGTCAAGCTGGGATTCAGCGTTTAGTCTATGTATCCTCACCAAGTATATATGCTGCCCCTAAGGATCAGCTAGCTATCAAAGAAAGTGATGCTCCAGAGGAAAATAATCTCAATAACTATATACGTAGTAAATTGGCTTCGGAGAGACTCTTTAAGGATTATCCAGATGTTCCTAGTATTATCTTGAGGCCTCGGGGACTGTTTGGGATTGGAGATACCAGCATCTTGCCACGCGTGATCAATCTTAGTCAAAAAATTGGTATTCCTTTAATTGGAGATGGGCGTCAGCTCATGGACATGACTTGCGTAGAAAATGTTGTTCTCGCAATTCGTTTAGCCTTAGAAGCTCCAGAAGCTAAAGGGGAGGTTTATAACATTACTAATGGTGAACCGAGGGCTTTTAGGGATTTGCTAGAGGAAAGTTTGAAAGGTTTGGGTTACCCAATCAAATATAGAAAAATTCCAGCAGCTCTCTTATCAGGAATTGCAAGTAGTTTAGAATTTCTATACAAGACCTTGAACCTTAAAGGGGAGCCGCCTCTAACACGATATACCTATTACTTGCTTCGCTATAGTCAAACACTGGATATTAGCAAGGCTAAGAGGGAATTGGGGTATCGTCCGAAAATTAGTATTTCAGAAGGAATTGAACAATATGTCCAAGATTATCGAAAGCATTGAGTATTTCCCAGCGGGATATTGTACGAGTTATGCCGGTTTGCTTTTTAAGGGTGTCAAGAATAGAAAGATGACTTTCCCGGCAGGTGTCTTTTTGATCAAACATAGGGATAAGGGCTATGTACTTTATGATACTGGCTATCACTACGATATTAAGACAAAACTAAGATATGCTTTATATCGCTTGGGGACGCCCGTTCAAATGACAGAGCAGGATCAGATTTCGCATTTGCTGAAGGCTAATGGAATTAAACCAGAAGAAATTAATTATGTCCTGCTGTCTCATCTACATCCTGATCATTTGGGAGGGGCTAGCTTCTTTCCGAATGCAAACTTTATCCTAACCCAGGAAGTGTATGATGTTTACAAGAAACCAAAACTAAAAGATTTAATTTTTAAAGAATTTTTGCCGAGTGACTTCGAGGAAAGATTGACAGTCATCAAGGCAGATCAGCAAAATTCCAACTTCAATTATCGTTCCACCAAGGATCTTTTTGGAGACGGAAGTATCCTGGTAGCTTCTATTGATGGGCATGCTAAGGGCCAAGCCTGTCTCTTTATGCCAGATTATCGTCTCTTTATTGCAGCAGACCTTTGTTGGGGAATTGACCTCTTACCTTATACGAAACAGATGCATCTGATTCCTTCCTTGGTTCAAGATAGTAAGGCTGACTATATCAAAGGAACAGAGTTGCTGGAAGAGGTGTTAAATGATGGTATAGAAGCGCTTGTCAGCCATGACCCTGTAGAAAGGATTGAGCGGATTTTGTATGAAAAAAATAACCTTTCTTAAAACTTTTATCCAGACTCGTTGGCTTCATAATTTTAAGTCTCGAGAAGCCTTAGAAAGCTATCAGAAAAAGCAACTAGATGCCTATATGGACTTTCTAAAACGTGAATCACCTTATTTTAAAAATGGTGTGCCTCACGACTTTGACCATATGGATAAAGTTTTTATGATGACACATTTCAATGAGCTCAATACTCAAGGAGTGGATCGAGATGAGGCCTTGGCTTTGGCTATCGAAAGTGAAAAGACCAGGAATTTTACAGAGCTCAAGGGAGAAATAGCTGTTGGGTTGTCTTCTGGGACATCTGGACACCGGGGACTCTTTATCACAACTGAAAAAGAGAGAAGTATGTGGGCAGCAGCTATCTTGGCAAAGATGTTGCCTAAAGGTCACCTTTTTGGGCACCGCATAACCTTTTTCCTCAGAGCGGATAATGAATTGTATCAGACTATCAATACGGCGCTCATTCGTTTAGAGTACTTTGATATTTTCAAGAATACAGATGAGCATATCGAGCGTCTCAACAATTATCAACCGACCATCGTGGTGGCGCCTGCTTCTATGTTGATTGAATTGAGCAAGCGTCTAAAAGCTAGGGAGTTAGTCATTCACCCACAAAAAATCGTTTCGGTGGCTGAAATCTTGGAAGATAGTGATAAAGAACGAATTTCGAGCGCTTTTGAGTTGCCGATTATTGACCAAGTCTACCAGGCAACGGAAGGTTTTCTAGCTTGTACTTGTTCGGCTGGGAATCTGCATCTTAACGAAGACATCATCTTTGTGGAAAAACACTATTTGGATGACCGACGTTTTTATCCAGTCATTACTGATTTTAAGCGGAGCAGTCAGCCTGTTTATCGCTATCAGCTCAACGATATCTTGGTTGAAAATCCTGAACCTTGTTTATGTGGGTCTCATTATACAAGGATTGACAAGGTTGAAGGGCGTTCTGATGATATCTTCTATTTTGATGGGCAAGATGGAGGTCAGGTAACGATTTATCCTGACTTTATCAGACGTTGCATTCTTTTTGTGGAGAATGTCGGAGATTACCAAGTCAAACAACATTCTGAGGAGTTAGTGGAGGTTTGTCTGAGTCGAAGGGACGAGCAATTGGAAACAGCAATTACAGAGCAGTTCCAACTCCTGGCTAAACAAAAAGAGTTTAAAGAACCTGAAATTCGATTTTCAGATTATCACTGGGATACAAGTCGTAAACTCAAACGTATCCAACGTTTATGAAAGGACAAAAGATTATGACAGAAGTAAAAAGACATGTAGAAATTGCAGGCTATGGAGTTTACCTTCCAAAAAATACAGTGCAATTTAAAGACCAAACGCGTTACCGTGTCGTAGAAAATGAAGAAACACAGCTAGATTTGGCAGAAGCGGCTATCCAAGCTGCACTTGAAAATGCAAATTTAAATATTAAAGATATTGATTGCCTTGTATCAGCTAGTGCGGTTGGTGTTCAACCTATTCCATGTACGGCAGCTTTGATCCATGAGCGCGTGGCAAAAGGACTCTCTATTCCAGCCATGGATATCAATACGACTTGTACAAGTTTTATTTCAGCTCTATCAACGATGTCACATTTGATTGAAGCAGGAGAATATCGTCGTGTCTTAATTGTTTCCAGTGAAGTCGGTAGCTTGGGGCTCAATCCAAAGCAAAAAGAAAGTTATGAACTCTTTGGTGATGGGGCCGCAGCCTTTATTTTCCAAGCAAGTGACAAGGATAAGGGAGTGATAGCAAGCCTTCAACGCACTTGGTCGGAGGGAGCCCACGATACTGAAATCCGTGGAGGTCTGACTTCTTATCAACCAAAAGAGTACTCTGAAGAAACGAAGACCAATTTCATGTTTGATATGAAAGGGAAGAAAATCCTCTTGCTTTCTGCTCGTGTCATTCCAAAAATGTTCCAAGAATTCCAAGAGAAATCTGGTATTTCTAAAGATGCTGTAGACTATATTATTCCACACCAAGCTAGTCGGGCATTACCACTTGTCATGGATAAATTAGGAGTTAGCAAAGACAAGTATCTCAATATTGTCAGTGAGTATGGGAATATGGTTTCCGTTGCGGTACCTTTTGGCTTGGCCTATGCACTCGATCATGGCTATGTGAAGGAAGGAGATACTATCTTCTTGATGGGAACTGCAGCTGGTATGACGGTTAATATGTTGGCATTAAAATTGTAATATAAGAGCAGGCATGTATGTGGCCTGCTTTTTATTGTTCACCTCAGTTGGAGAACTATCGGCCTAAACAGAAAAGACTTGCTAAGTTCTTCTAAACTAAGTATACTAGAAGGTAACAAGCGTTTTCAGATGTTAAATTAGGGAGTAGACTTAGAAATTGAGGGGGAGTTATGGGAACTAGAAAATTGCGACTATTGATGTCCAAGTATGGTTTTAGCATTGCGATTATCCTTATAGAATTAGTTCTTGTTTTCGGAATTATTCTTTACATGAGCCAGATTGCTCCGATTATTTGGGTGACTCTTGTATTTTTGATTAGCGTAGCAACCGTTATAGCGATTGTCAATCGTTCGATGTCGCCTGAAAGCAAAGTGACTTGGTTGATTGTGACCTTTGTACCAGTGTTTGGTCCCTTACTTTATATCATGTTTGGTGAGCGTCGGTTATCAAAAAAGGAATTCAAACAACTGCAGGAACTTCGCTCTATTGCATCTCATGAAAAGCGAGAGCATAGTCTTCATCAGATCTTACAAGAAACTGATAAATCTGCCTACGGTATTATCAATGCCTTGCTACATATGGATAGTAATGCAGAGGTTTATGACTATACAGACTCACAATTCTTTGCTAATGGAGAAGAAATGTGGCAACAGATGCTCGAGGATTTGAAGAGGGCTGAAAAATTTATTTTTCTAGAATACTACATTGTCGACGAAGGTTTGATGTGGGATAGTATGCTTGAAATTCTTGAAGAAAAAGCTGCTCAGGGAGTTGAGGTCAAGATGCTCTACGATGATATTGGTTGTATGGTGACCTTACCTGGGGATTATACCGTTCATTTGCGTTCTAAAGGGATTGATGCTCATAAGTTTAATAAGGTGATTCCTCGTATGACAGTGGCCTACAATAACCGTGACCACCGTAAGATTTTGGTCATTGATGGGCAGATTGCCTATACTGGCGGGATTAATCTTGCAGACGAATATATCAATCAGATTGAACGTTTTGGACACTGGAAAGATAGTGGGATTCGGATAGATGGTCCGGCGACTCAAGCCTTTACCAGACTATTTCTCATGAACTGGTACATCAACCGTGGAGAAATTAGTGACTTTGATCAATATCATTTGGAAAATCAGACACGACCAGGTGGTGGTCTTTGTATCCCGTATGGAAGTGGCCCTAAGCCTATCTATAAAATGAAGGTGGGTAAAATCGTCTATCAAAATCTGATTAATCAAGCGGAAGATTTTGTCTATATCACCACGCCTTATCTCATTATCGATTATGATTTGACAGAGGATATAAAAAATGCGGCCATGCGAGGCGTAGATGTGAGAATTATAACTCCATTTATCCCAGATAAAAAGCTCATCCAGTTAGTAACTAGAGGGTCTTATCCTGATCTTTTATCTGCTGGTGTACGTATCTATGAGTATACTCCTGGTTTTATCCATAGTAAGCAAATGATTGTTGATGATCGATTTGCGGTTGTTGGAACCATAAACCTTGATTATCGCAGCTTGGTTCACCACTATGAAAATGCAGTTTTATTGTATGAAACACCGTCCATTGCAACTATTCGCAATGATTTTGAAGAAATTTTTGAAGAGTCGCAAGAAATTTTTACTGGAACAATCAAGCCTACTTGGTATCAAACATTAATCAAGGAAGTGACCCAGTTGTTTGCGCCAATGCTTTAAGTGGAAGAATTAATTGAGAATAGATGATTAGAGGAGAGGTTGGGACAAAAATCCTAGCCTCTCAATTTTCTTTGGATTGTCGAGCAAGACGCAGTGGTTGAGTGGGCTCTCCTACGCTGATTTCATCAGCTTTTACAGCCCTACTCAACTGTGCGGAGGTGGGACGACGAAATCGAATTCTAACGAATTACCGATTTCTGTCCCACTCTCTTTTCTGTAAGCAGTTTCCTTGACATCTTGTTTGTTTTGCGTTATCATATGTCCATATAATATATGGGAGTCTGTGTACAGTCTGAGAGGAAGTGTTAAACTTCGACCGCACCTGATCTGGGTAATGCCAGCGTAGGGAACGATACTTAGCCTAATTTTGCACCTTTTTCATATATGAAAGAGGTTTTTCTTTTGTCATAAAGAAAAACTGTACATTAAAAGGAGGTTTGAATGAAAGCAAGCATTGCTTTACAAGTCCTGCCCCTGTCACAGGGGATTGACCGCATAGCTGTAATTGATAAGGTCATTGCTTATCTGCAAGCTCAAGGAGTGACCATGGTGGTGACACCATTTGAAACAGTTTTAGAGGGAGAATTTGATGAACTTATGCGCATTCTCAAAGAAGCGCTTGAAGTGGCAGGACAAAAGGCAGACAATGTTTTTGCCAATGTGAAAATAAATGTAGGAGAGATTTTAAGTATTGATGAGAAACTTGAAAAGTATGATGAGACGTCATATTAGCTTATTAGGCTTTTTAGGAGTCTTATCCTTCTGGCAGGTGGCGGGATTCTTAAAACTCCTACCAAAGTTTATCCTGCCGACACCTCTTGAAATCCTCCAGTCTTTTGTTCGTGACAGAGAATTTCTTTGGTACCATAGCTGGGCAACCTTGAGAGTAGCCTTACTAGGTTTGGTACTGGGTGTCTTGATAGCCTGTATCATGGCTGTCCTTATGGATAGTCTGAGTTGGCTCAATGACTTGATTTACCCCATGATGGTGGTTGTCCAGACCATCCCGACCATTGCCATAGCCCCTATCCTAGTTTTATGGTTGGGTTATGGGATTTTGCCCAAGATTGTCTTGATTATCTTGACGACAACCTTCCCTATCATCGTCAGTATTTTAGATGGTTTTAGGCATTGTGACAAGGATATGCTGACCTTGTTTAGTCTGATGCGAGCCAATCCTTGGCAAATCCTGTGGCATTTTAAAATCCCGGTCAGCCTGCCTTACTTTTATGCAGGACTAAGGGTTAGCGTCTCCTACGCCTTTATCACAACAGTGGTATCTGAGTGGTTGGGAGGCTTTGAAGGACTAGGTGTCTACATGATTCAGTCCAAGAAACTGTTTCAGTATGATACCATGTTCGCGATTATTATTCTGGTATCACTGATCAGTCTTCTGGGTATGAAACTAGTCGATATCAGTGAAAAATATGTGATTAAATGGAAACGTACTTAAAATAGAGTGTTTTGGAAAAAGAAAAGAGGAAATAAAAATGAAGAAAACATGGAAAGTGTTTTTAACGATTGTAACAGCTCTTCTAGCTGTCGTGCTAGTGGCTTGCGGCCAAGGAACTGCTTCTAAGGACAATAAAGAAGCAGAACTCAAAAAAATTGACTTTATCCTGGATTGGACACCCAATACCAACCACACAGGGCTTTATGTTGCCAAGGAAAAAGGTTATTTCAAAGAAGCTGGAGTGGATGTTGATTTGAAATTGCCACCAGAAGAAAGTTCGTCAGACTTGGTTATCAATGGCAAGGCGCCATTTGCTATCTATTTCCAAGACTACATGGCTAAGAAATTGGAAAAAGGGGCAGGAATTACTGCCGTTGCAGCAATCGTTGAGCATAATACATCAGGGATCATCTCTCGTAAATCCGATAATGTAACTAGTCCTAAAGACTTGGTTGGGAAGAAATATGGAACCTGGAATGACCCAACAGAACTTGCTATGTTGAAAACCTTGGTAGAATCTCAAGGTGGAGACTTTGACAAGGTTGAAAAAGTACCAAACAACGATTCAAACTCGATCACTCCGATTGCCAATGGCGTTTTTGATGCTGCCTGGATTTACTACGGTTGGGATGGACTCCTTGCCAAATCTCAAGGTGTGGATGCCAACTTTATGTATTTGAAAGACTACGTCAAAGAGTTTGACTACTATTCACCAGTTATCATCGCAAACAATGATTATTTGAAAGATAATAAGGAAGAAGCTCGTAAAGTCATTCAAGCTATTAAAAAAGGTTACCAATACGCTATGGAGCACCCAGAAGAAGCTGCAGATATCCTCATCAAGAATGCCCCAGAACTCAAAGATAAGCGTGATTTTGTCATCGAATCTCAAAAATACTTGTCAAAAGAATATGCAAGCGACAAGGAAAAATGGGGACAATTTGATGCGGACCGCTGGAATGCCTTCTACAAATGGGATAAGGAAAATGGAATCCTCAAGGAAGACTTGACTGATAAAGGTTTCACTAACGAATTTGTAAAATAATGACAGAAATTAGACTAGAACATGTAAGCTATGCCTACGATAATGAAAAGATTTTAGAGGATATTAATCTACAAGTGACTTCAGGTGAAGTGGTTTCTATCCTAGGCCCTAGTGGTGTAGGAAAGACCACACTCTTTAACCTGATTGCAGGGATTTTGGAAGTCCAGTCAGGTAGAATTGTGCTTGATGGGGAGGAAAATCCCAAGGGGCGCGTGAGCTATATGCTACAAAAGGATCTGCTCTTGGAACACAAGACGGTACTTGGCAATATCATTTTGCCCCTTTTGATTCAAAAAGTGGATAAGGCAGAAGCTGTTGCGAAAGCAGATGAAATCCTTGCTACCTTTCAGTTGACGGCGATACGGGACAAGTATCCTCATGAGCTTAGTGGTGGGATGCGTCAGCGTGTTGCTTTACTTCGTACCTATCTTTTTGGACATAAGCTCTTTCTTCTAGATGAGGCCTTTAGTGCCTTGGATGAGATGACTAAGATGGAGCTCCACGCCTGGTATTTGGAGATTCATAAACAGCTAGGCCTGACGACACTCATCATTACGCATAGTATCGAGGAGGCCCTTAATCTTAGTGACCGTATCTATATCTTGAAAAATAGGCCTGGGCAGATTGTTTCTGAAGTCAAACTCGACTGGTCTGAAACCGAAGACAAGGAAGTTCAAAAAATTGCTTATAAACGCCAAATTTTAGCGAAATTGGGATTAAATAATTAGAAAGACAGGGAGTTGGTGAGGATTGTTCATTACCAGCCCCTTTTTCTTTAAAAAAATCGAAAAATTCGGTATAATAGTCAAAGATGGTCAAGGTTCAAAGAAAGAGGTGACGTTCTATGAGATTTAAAAATACATCAGACCATATAGAGGCCTATATCAAGGCGATTTTGGAGCAGTCGGGTATGGTTGAATTGCAACGAAGCCAATTAGCGGATACCTTTCAAGTCGTGCCTAGCCAGATTAATTATGTGATTAAGACTCGATTTACTGAAAGCAGAGGTTATTTAGTTGAAAGTAAGCGGGGAGGTGGCGGTTATATTCGCATTGGTCGGATTGAATTCTCAAACCACCATGAAATGCTCCGCGATTTACTGTATTCGGTAGGTGAAGAAGTTAGCCTAGCTATCTTTGAAGATGTTTTAAGACTCTTGTTTGAGCAGGATTTGGTGACTCGTCAGGAGATGAATCTATTATTAGCAATGGCGACAGACCGAGTTTTAGGCGATGATGCCAATCTTATCCGTGCCAATATGCTCCGTCAGTTATTACAAGAGGTAGATAGAAAAGGAAAATAGAACTAAATGAAATATTCAAAAGCATTGAGAGAATGTATAGAAAGTGCCTTTCTGGTCGCCAGTCATTTTGGGGCAGAATACCTAGAGTCATGGCACCTATTGATTGCTATGGCCAATCATGGTTACAGTGTGGCTGGGGCGACTTTAAACGAATTTCCATATGAGATTGATCGTCTGGAGGAAGTTGCTGTAGAGCTGACTGAAACAAAGTATAGCGATAAGGAACATTATCAGGAGCTGCCTTTTTCACACCGGTTGAAGGTATTGTTCTTGGAAGCAGAGCACGTTGCTTCTGTCGTACATGCCAAGGTATTGGGAACAGAGCATGTTCTTTATGCTATCTTACATGATGGTAATGCCTTAGCTACTCGCATTTTAGAAAAAGCGGGATTTTCTTACGAAGATCAGAAGGATCAGGTCAAGATTGCTGGACTTCGTCGAAGTCTTGAAGCGCGTGCTGGTTGGACTAGAGAAGATTTGAAGGCCCTTCGCCAGCGTCATCGTACGGTAGCGGATAAGCAAAATTCCATGGCTAATATGATGGGTATGCCTCAGACACCAAGTGGAGGTTTGGAAGATTATACGCATGACCTTACGGAGCAAGCTCGTTCGGGTAAATTGGAACCAGTCATCGGGCGCGACCAAGAAATCTCTCGTATGATTCAAATCTTGAGCCGTAAGACAAAAAATAATCCAGTCCTAGTTGGAGATGCAGGTGTCGGTAAAACAGCTCTAGCACTTGGTCTTGCGCAACGTATTGCCAACGGGGATGTACCTGATGAAATGGCTAAGATGCGAGTTTTAGAACTTGATTTGATGAATGTGGTTGCGGGAACTCGTTTCCGTGGTGACTTTGAAGAACGTATGAACAATATCATCAAAGATATTGAGGAAGATGGAAAGGTCATCCTATTTATCGATGAGCTTCATACTATTATGGGGTCAGGAAGTGGGATTGATTCGACCTTGGATGCAGCCAATATCTTGAAACCTGCCTTGGCACGTGGAACTCTGAGAACTGTCGGTGCGACCACTCAGGAAGAGTATCAAAAGCACATCGAAAAAGACGCAGCCCTTTCTCGTCGCTTTGCAAAAGTGATGATTGAGGAGCCAAGTTTAGCAGATAGTATGGCTATTTTGCAGGGTTTGAAGGCAACTTATGAGAAACATCACCATGTTCAAATTACAGATGATGCAGTAGAAACAGCTGTCAAAATGGCTCATCGTTATTTAACTAGCCGTCACTTGCCAGACTCAGCCATTGATCTACTGGACGAAGCAGCTGCAACAGTGCAAAATAAATCGAAACACGCTAAACAAGATGAGTCAGGTTTATCTCCAGCTGACAAGGCCTTGATGGATGGTAAATGGAAGCAAGCTGCTCAACTCATTGCAAAAGAGCAGGAAGTTCCAGTCTATAAAGATTTGGTGACAGAATCAGACATTTTGACCACCTTGAGTCGCTTGTCAGGTATTCCAGTTCAAAAATTGACTCAAACAGATGCCAAGAAGTATCTCAATCTTGAAGCTGAACTGCATAAACGTGTTATCGGACAGGAACAAGCTGTATCTAGTATCAGTCGTGCCATTCGCCGTAATCAATCGGGTATTCGCAATAACAAACGTCCAATTGGATCCTTTATGTTCCTTGGACCTACAGGTGTTGGTAAGACCGAGTTGGCCAAGGCCTTGGCGGAAGTTCTCTTTGATGATGAGTCTGCTCTTATCCGCTTTGATATGAGTGAATACATGGAGAAATTTGCAGCCAGTCGTCTCAATGGAGCTCCTCCAGGTTATGTAGGCTACGAAGAAGGTGGAGAGTTGACCGAGAAGGTTCGTAACAAACCGTACTCAGTACTTCTCTTTGACGAGGTAGAAAAGGCTCATCCAGACATCTTTAATGTTCTCTTGCAGGTCTTGGATGATGGTGTCTTGACAGACAGTAAGGGTCGCAAGGTTGACTTCTCCAATACCATCATCATCATGACATCAAACCTTGGTGCGACAGCTCTTCGTGACGACAAGACAGTCGGCTTTGGAGCTAAGGACATTCGTTTTGACCAAGAAAATATGGAAAAACGGATGTTTGAGGAGCTGAAAAAGGCTTATCGTCCAGAGTTTATCAACCGTATTGATGAGAAGGTAGTCTTCCATAGCTTGTCAAGTCAAGATATGCAAGAAGTAGTTAAGATTATGGTCAAACCATTGATTGCAAGCCTAACAGAAAAAGGAATTGACTTGAAACTTCAAGCATCAGCCCTTAAACTCCTAGCTCAGCAAGGCTATGATCCAGAGATGGGGGCTCGTCCACTACGCAGAACTTTGCAAACGGAAGTAGAAGACAAACTAGCAGAACTTCTCCTTAAAGGTGAATTGGAAGCTGGTAAGACTCTGAAGATTGGTGTCAAAGCTGGTCAATTAAAATTTGAGATTGTTTAAAATTGTGAGGTTGGAACAGATTGTTTCAGCCTCTTTTTTTGGAAAGTTGTTACTCAAATAAGTATTTGAATTGTGCATTTAGTTTAAGGAGTTCAAAAACGAATTTCTACTGATTCAGTTTTGTATATCAAGTAAAAAATCTTATAATTAAGAAATGTTTTTATAAAAAACAATAAAAAAGTCTTGACAAACAGAACAAGATAGAGTATGATATAAAATATAAAAAGTTATAAAAAGGTTGAAAAGACATGAAAAAACAGATAGCAGTGGTTTTTGGAACCTTTGCTCCCTTGCATCAGGGGCATATTGATTTAATCCAAAGAGCAAAACGTCAATGTGATGCTGTATGGGTGATAGTTTCAGGTTATAAGGGAGATCGTGGTGAACAGGTTGGACTTACACTACAAAAGAGGTTTCGCTATATTCGTGAAGCATTTCGAGATGATGAGTTGACCTCTGTTTGTAAACTTGATGAAACTAATATCCCTCGCTATCCAATGGGCTGGCAGGAGTGGTTGGATCAGATGTTGCAGGCAGTTTCCTATGACCAGACTGGTGAGGAACTAATCTTTTTTGTAGGAGAGTCCGAATACCAACAAGAATTGTCAGAACGTGGTTTCGAGACTGTTCTACAGGAAAGAAAATTTGGAATTTCGGCTACTATGATTCGAGAAAATCCAAGCAAATATTGGAAATATATCGCTCAACCTTTCCGCCGTCAGTTTACGAAAAAAGTGTTGATTATGGGAAGTGCTAGTAATGGTAAAACAACTCTAGCCAAGGATTTAGCTCGCTTTTATGATGCGCCAGTCAGTCTGGAGTATGCTCGTGAGTATCAGATAAAAAATAATGTTCGAGATGATGAGCTTACCCCAAAAGATTATTATTACCTTCTTTTGGGGCAATATGACCAAACTTCCAAGTTAATCGATAGCAATGCCAATCGAGGCCTAGTCATTGCAGATACAAACTCTTTGGTAACTAAGGGCTACTACGATTACTACATGGAAAGCGAAGAGCAGGAGGACTTATCCGGAGAGACCTTTGATAATCTCTTTGTTTCCATCTTAGCCAAGGAAAAGTGGGATTTAATCCTCTTTGTGCAACCTGTTGGCTCTTATGTCAATGATGGTTTTCGCGACATGACCATGGCAGAAGACCATATCCGTCATAGTTTTTCTCAGCATTTGGATATGATGAGGGAGCAATATCTTGCCAATATCCCTCATGTTTATCTAGCGGATGACTATCTAGGAAATTATGAAGCAGCAAAAGTGGCTATTGATGCCATTTACCAAGCAGATTAGGAGAAGAAAATGAAAAAAATAACTGAAAAAATCACACGATTTATTGAAAACTTTAAAAATGTTCACGCAGAAGCTCGTAAAATTGGTTTTGCAGGAGTTATGCGTTTGCTTTGGAAAGACCTCTTTGTGGGCCGTAGTCTTTTCCAGTGGCTCTATTTGATTGTTTTATCGAGTGTTCCTCTTATTCTGGAGTTTACACAAAATACAGAAAGTCATGACTGGATTGGTCTCTTGGCTTCTTGGACAGGGATTGTCTGCGTTATCTTAGTAGCTGAAGGTCGAGCTAGTAACTACCTTTTTGGTGCTATTAACTCTGCAATCTATTTGGTCCTAGCTATGAATGCTACTTTCTACGGTGAAGTTTTGACAACAGTTTATTTCTTTGTCATGCAGCCTATTGGTCTCTATACTTGGTTGTCTAATCGGATCAATGAACAAGGAAGACCAGAGGAGTCTCACTTTGAAGCTAAGAAACTTAGCCTGATTGATTGGCTCAAGTACTTGGCTTTGACAGCTCTCATCTGGATTGGCATGGGTTTGGCTTACCAAAGTATCCATAGCGCTCGCCCATTCCGTGATAGTGTAACTGATGCGACCAATGGTGTTGGTCAGCTCTTGATGACACGTCTTTACCGTGAGCAATGGATTTTCTGGATTGCAACCAATCTCTTTAGTATTTACCTCTGGTGGGGTGAAAACATCCATATCCAAGGGATGTACTGGGTCTACACCATCAATAGTCTAGTCGGTTGGTACCAATGGACTAAGGCCGTCAAGGAGGGATAAGATGACTGAAACGATAATCCCGGCTGGAATGACAGAGAGAGAATATTTTGAGATTCATGCGACTGAGAAGGAATTTTTAGACTGGTACTGCAAACAGGATCTTCCTCAGTATGAAAAACCGAGCGTGACGGTGGATATGGTAGCTTATTGCTTTGTGGAAGGAAAAATCAAACTCTTGCTAATTCGTCGCAAGGCCCATCCTTATCAAAACTGTTTGGCTTTGGTCGGTGGTTTTATGGATAAGAGCGAAGATGCAAGACATGCTTGTCAGCGTGAAGTGAGAGAGGAGGTCAACCTCGACCTTCCTTTGGAAAAAATCGAACAGTTGATGACAGTATCTACTCCAGGTCGTGATCCGCGGGGCTGGACGGTTACTATCGCCCATTTGGTGTATCTACCTAGCCGCGCACTTGATCTCGTTCAAGCTGGAGATGATGCCAAGGATGTGGTTTTTGTCGATGTCGATTTTCAGACGGGCAAGTGCTTCCTAGAGGGACTAGAGCTGGGGGAGCAAGCCTTCGCCTTTGACCATTATGCCATTATCCAAGAGTCTATTAAACGAATTCAAGGACGTCTTGACTGGAATCCGACCTTTCTCTATCTGCTAGAGGAGGAATTCACTGTCTATGAAGGAACCGAATTAGTCAATCTCATCAACCCAGGACGACCAATCGTCAGCAATAACTTTCTCGTAAAATACGGTGAGTATGTAGAAGAAGTTGGGCTCAAACGAGTGCCTAAAAAGAAACCAAGAAAAACCTATCGATTGAAATAAAAAGCTTGGGGATAGAAATCGATAGACCAAGTCTCGGTTTCCTAGTCTTGGTCTTGGGATGTTTCAATAAGTCCGATGACTGGTTGAGCTTGAGAATAGAGAAAATACAGTTTGTGTCAAAAGTCAATTCAGCCATCGTGTCAAAGACTCATTAGTCATAAAAAATCGAGGTCGGGATTTTTCCCGACCTCTTTTTTGATACTATTTGATAGCTTTACTAATTAAGGATGTTTATCTGTCTTTGAATTACTCATGATTCGAATGAATAAATCTTTGTATTTATATTTTAAATAGGTTTCGTGTAAATACAATAAAGCTACATAGACAATCATGAAAATGGCAGTTAGGTAGAACAAATCAAATGTTGTTTGAGCGTAATGAGTAGCTACCCCATAAGAAACGAAAGCATCTAAAATCACCCAAGGAAGATACTTGTAATATTTGCTTAACATAAGTCTACACCTCCAATATCCTATTTCAATTTTATTATATCCCTTCAAGAAAAAAATGCAAGCGATTACAAGTATAAAATATAGTATTCTCATAGGAAAAATTTTCCTGTTTTTTTAATTCTTTACGAATAAAAGATATAGGAGGGATAAGGAAATAAATGTACTAAAAAATAATTCTAAAAAATTTTAGATAAATAGTTGACAGATTCAAAAGCAAACATTACAATAATGTTACAAAAATATTTCTTAACATTTCAAAAATGTTACAAAAGGAGCATAAAATGAAAAATAAAACTTCTATCAAATTAATGGCTGCAACTGTACTCGCTTCAACATTACTATTGGGGGCTTGTGGCAATAAGAAAGAGAATACTACAAGTGATAGTTCTAGCAAGATAACACAAGCATCTTCTAGTTCTAAGGCAAGTTCTTCAAGTAAAGAGAACAAGACTCAGAAGTCCTCAAGTTCAGCTTCAACAGAAAAAGCTAAATCATCATCTTCTGATCAGTCAACGACTACTGCTAACCAATCGCAAGCAACACCAGCACCAGAAACAAAACAAAATCAAGAACCTTCTGCTAAGCAAACCCCTTCTCAAGCCCCATCCAATCAACAAGGAACACAAGCGAAATCGAATCAGTCAGCTTATGATCCAGCAACTGATCGCAAACTCCAAGACAAGCAGGCAGAACATAACAAACGTTATAAAGGTGTCTTGACTATGGTGGACAAAGATTTTTCGGCTGCGGCTGGAAATTGGAAGGGTGCTAATGGTGAAACTATCACTGTTTCATCAGGTGGTCAATTTACAGTAGAATCTGCTGATGGCAAGAAAGAAAACTACTCTATTCAAAGCTATTCTTATACCCTTGATGATGGGAAATACAATGCTGAAGTAGGTGGTGGAAAAGTCATCCAAATTACAACAGGTGCAGATGGTACTGTTTCAAGTGTTACTTTGATTAAGCCATAGACTTCAGTACTGAAATAATTTGTTTAAAAATAGTTTAGTTGATGAGTACCTACAGCATTTGAAGTTGATAAGACGTCATAAATGAACTTCAGAGATGAGACGAACTTAGGAGTATATGTAATCATATCTGCCTGAACTGACCGTTTTTCACTTAGTTTCTTTCAGAGAAAGTGGTATAATGAAAAAATCAAAGGGAAACGAGTGATGAATCAATGCCAGATAAATTAATTTTACCTCAAAACACACGACTCATGGGAGTGTTCCTTGGCTTTATCGGTGGTTCTTTGGATGTATTCTGTCACATCCAGTACCATAGTTTGGTGGCAACGCAGACAGGGAACATTCTCCTACTGATATCAGATTGGCACGATTCACATGTCATCAATACCATGTTGCGATTCTGCTCGATTATATTCTTTTCCCTAGGCTTTCTTTTTGCCTTACACATGAAAGAATATCGCACAACAGCCTATTGGCGAGTTAAGATGCTGCTTCCCTTATTTATCGGGACCCTTGTTCTGCCCTTCTTTTCCCGCTTTCCTCTATTAGAAGTTCCTTTTATTGCTTTTGGAACTGGAATGATGATGCTAACATTTACGGGTAGTTTGATTGAAGATCATCCCTATGTCATTTTTATGACGTCTGGAAATTACCGAAAAATGTTGACTGCTTTGTATCACATCGTTAGAGGAGAAGGAGATGTTCAAGAATATCGTCGTCAAGCCTTGAATTATGGCATTGTTGTAGGGAGTTTCGTAGTGGGGGCCATTAGCTTGGCTGTATCTATGCATTTTTTCCATGAATGGTCTATTTGGATTGTCAGCTTTAATTTGTTGTTGATTATGGCATACTATATTGCTAGAGTGAAGCAGCTAGATTTGCAAGATGAAAATATATAAAAAACGGCAGATCTCAATTTGAGATTTGCCAATTTTTATACGTTTATGCTTTTTCTAACTGTAAGAGAGCTTCAATTTCTGCAAGTGTGCTTGCCTGTGAGATAGCTCCACGGAGTTTGGCTGCACCTGATGTTCCACGGAGATAGTGAGGAGCGAGGCCACGGAATTCACGGACCGCAACCTTTTCTCCCTTGAGATCAATCAAGCGTTTTAAGTGCTCATAGGCAATTTTCATCTTGTCTTCAAAGGTTAAATCAGGCAGGATTTCTCCAGTTTCAAAGTAATGATTGATTTGATTGAAGAGGTAAGGATTTCCCATGGCTGCGCGTCCAATCATAACGGCGTCGGCACCGACTTCCTCGATGCGTTGTTTAGCTTCTTGAACCGTACAGATGTCTCCGTTAGCGATAAATGGAATCTTGGTCAGAGCTTGTGCAACCTTATGAAGAGTCTCAAGGTCTGCATGACCTGTATACATTTGTTCACGTGTACGGCCGTGCATAGCGAGGGCAGAGACACCTGCGGCTTCGGCAGCTAGGGCATTCTCAACTGCTAGGGATGGGTCAGACCAGCCCGTACGCATTTTGACAGTGAGGGGGATATCAAGGACAGATTGGACCTTGTTGATGATAGAGTAAATCTTATCTGGGTCCTTGAGCCACATAGCCCCAGCTTCGTTTTTCACGATTTTGTTAACTGGACAGCCCATGTTGATATCGACGATATCGGTC
The DNA here is from genome assembly GCF_040888305.1 of Streptococcus fermentans. Lineage (NCBI taxonomy): Bacteria > Bacillati > Bacillota > Bacilli > Lactobacillales > Streptococcaceae > Streptococcus > Streptococcus fermentans. The sequence goes on from NZ_JBFNFG010000011.1 coordinate 21,611, forward strand.
TTGGTGTTTTCTTGGATGAATTCTGCTGCGCGTGCTAGGCTGTCTTCATCGCTACCAAAAAGTTGGATAGAGACTGGGTTTTCGCCTTCATCGATATGAAGCATGTGAAGAGTTTTTTCGTTGTTGTATTGGATTCCCTTGTCAGAGACCATTTCCATGACAACGAGTCCAGCTCCAAGCTCTTTTGCAATGGTACGGAAGGCAGAGTTGGTTACTCCCGCCATGGGTGCTAAAACGGTACGATTGGGAATCTCAACATTGCCAATCATAAAAGGTGTATTAAGATTTGTCACGAATGAGTTCCTCCAGGTCGTTTTCATCAAAGTTGTAAGTAGTTTGGCAGAATTGACAAGTGATTTCTGCCCCGTGGTCTTCCTCTTTCATTTCCTGTAAGTCTGAGCTTGGAAGGCTAGCAAGAGACTTCATAAAGCGTTCATGGCTACAGTCACATTGGAAACGGATTTCTTCTTCAGACAGACGTTTGTATGGTTCGTCTCCGTAGATAGCCTTGAGAAGGGCTTCGATATGGTCGTCGCTTTCTAGAAGAGTCGAAATAGCTGGCATCTCTTGGATACGTTTTTCAAAGCGAGCAATCTCTTCTTCCTTGGCTCCTGGCAAGACTTGAACGAGAAAACCACCTGCAACTTTGACCTTGTCGTCTTCATCCAAAAGGACATTGAGGCCGACTGCAGAAGGGGTCTGTTGACTTTCTGTTAGGTAGAAAGCTAGATCTTCACCGATTTCTCCCGAGATGAGGGGAGTCATAGAGTTGTAAGGATTTCCAGTGCCGTAGTCTGTGATAACGAGGAATTGACCATTTCCGACAAAAGGCCCGACTAGGACTTCGCCAGTTGCAGTCTTTTTGATGTCGACACCAGGATTTTGAACGTAGCCTTTGACATTCCCCTTGGTATCAGCGACGGTGATAATGGCCCCTAGAGAGCTAGTTCCCAGCACCTTAACTGTTAGTTTGGTATTTCCTTTTTCATTGGCTGCGAGAATCTGGCTAGCAATGAGGGTACGGCCGAGTGCCACAGTTGAGCTAGCTTGGGTTTGATGTTTCTCTTGAGCAGTGCGGACGGTTTCAGTGCTGTCTAGAACAAAAGCACGAAAAGATCCACTTTCTGATATTGTTTTTATAATTTTATCCATAACTACTATTTTAGCATAAAAATGCCCAAAGGGGGAGTGGGGTGTTTGCTAGTTCTGAGGATTATTCTGGCATTTTTTATATTATGTTCCGCTTGAAGAAGAAAAGGAAAGGGATAACAAAAGTATTTAGGAGACTTGATGGAAAAAGCTGAGTCAAGTTAATTTTCTACTCTTGGATTTTATTTATTTTGTGAATAATTTTGTCTCGTTATTGGGATTTAGTGGTAAGAGTCATTTATTTTTTATTTTAGGAAATTGGATAATAGAAGTATATAGTTTTTAAATTATGATATAATTAATAAAGTTAATTATCCTTGATAATATGATAGGGGCTAATCCTAAAATGACAAATCAGGAGATGAGAAAAAGAGAAAAGGAGTCCATCTGGTATGAATTATTTTGAGGGGAATGAGTTTTTCCTTCTATTGTTTGTGGTTTTACTGATTGGCTTTGTTTTAAACTATTTTGGCAAGCGTAAGGATTATTATATTTTAAGTCTGTCAATTTTATTTGCAGGAGCCATCTATGGTAAGAGTAAATCCATGGTTGTTTATCTATTGGCTTTCATTATCTACCAATATGTCCTAGTTTTCATAGCACAAAGAATGGATTCAAAACGGTTAAAACCTCTAGTTATGTTATCCATTTTACCTTTAGTGGTCAATAAAGTCTTTGCCATAACCCAGCTACATTTGTTGGCTTTTATTGGGATTTCCTACATGTCCTTTAAGACCATTCAGATTATGCTAGAAATATCGGATGGTTTAATCAAAGAAAAAATCAGTGTAAAAGATTATCTGCAGTTTCTACTCTTTTTCCCTACAGTTAGTTCTGGGCCAATCGATCGTAGCAGAAGATTTCTAAAAGAGATCAATGAAGTCATGCCTAGAAAAGACTACCTAGAGTTAGCAGGAGATGGTATTTATCGCATCGTTTTAGGCCTTCTCTACAAGGTTGTTTTATCAACCTATGTTTACCAGATACTACTTGCTCTAAGCAATACTGGTACAGTTGTCTACTCAATCAAATATATGTACCTGTATACTCTTTATCTGTTTTTTGACTTTGCGGGGTATAGTTTGATGGCTGTTGGAAGCAGTAATGTTTTGGGTATTCAGACACCGATGAATTTCAATAAACCTTTCTTGAGTATTGATATCAAGGATTTCTGGACTAGATGGCACATCACCTTGTCAACATGGTTGAGAGATTTCGTATTTTCAAGAGTTTTGATGCAGGTTATCAGAAAGAAATGGTTTAAGAATAGATTACACAATGCAGCCTATGCCTATATGGTCAATATGTTGGTTATGGGATTTTGGCATGGAATTAGTGTCAGCTACATCGCTTATGGTTTTTACCATGGAATCTTGATGTCTGGATTTGAAATTTATCAAAAGAAAAGCACTTTTTATAAGAAACATAAAAATAAAACTTGGTACAAGCTAATAAGTTGGTTTGTGACCATGAATTTAGTTATGGTTGGTTTCTTTATCTTTTCAGGTGAACCTTATAAGATAATTATGGCAATTCTAAGTAGATAAATAGATCTGCTAAAACAAGGAGATTGGACAAAACAAGATGATTAAGTTAAAAGCATTTTTACTATCGCTTGTGCTCGTAATTGCGACTCTTGCTCTTTTAAATGTGACATATATCAAGAAGATTGACGACTATTATAAAGTCAAGGACAATAGTATTCGCTACAGCACTTCTTATGAAAAGTATAAAAGTAGAGATATTCTAACAAATAATATCTCTCCCAATACACTAGTTCTAATGGGTTCCTCAGAGTTAGTTGCGACGATAAATGAAGATTACCATCCCAATAAAATTTTTAACTACAATGATTTTAATATTATGCAGATAGGAACCAGTTACTCTCAAAATATCATTCAAGCTACAACCTTGAGCTCGATTGAGGGGGCTATGAGTAAGCGAAAAGTAGCCATCGTAGAGTCTGTTCAATGGTTCGAAAAGGATGGGACTCATCAAGACGCCTTCTTAAACAAGGCCTCTCAGGAACATATTTTTCATATGCTAGATAACGAGAAAATCAGTAAGGAAACGAAAGAAAAACTGATTAATCGCATTATTGAGATTACCAAAGGAAACAAACAACAAAATGATATCTATAAAAAGTATAAAAGCTATCTTATAGAAGGAAAAGGAACAATCATTGATAAAAAACTGTTGGAACTTGACAATGCCGTATATTCCTTTAAGCTTAAACGAAAATTCTATGAAAATCATGCCAAATCAGACTATCCTGTACTAGGAGATAAAACGCCGGATTATGATTGGGAGGAGATGACGAAGAAGTTTGTAGAAGAAGTTAAAAAGAAAACAGATAACAATGATTATGCTGTGGATAATAACTACTACAATACCTATTTGAGAGACCGCTATGCTTCGTTGAAAGATTCTAACAAAGACTTGAGCTACATAGAGTCACCAGAGTATTCAGATATGGAACTCTTCTTGACAGTTGCTAAGGAATTGGGAATTGAAGTTGAAGTCATTATCTTTCCTGTAAATGGTAAATGGAATGATTACACAGGTGTTTCACGAGAAATGCGTGAAGAAACTTACAAAAAAATAGAAAATATTGCCAAAAATCACGGTGCTACGGTGTTAAACTATGGAAATAAAGAGTATGAAGATTACTTTTTATTTGATGTGATGCACGTTGGGGTGAAAGGATGGATGGAAGTTGAAAAAGAACTTTACAAATTTGCAAATGAAACTAACTGACACACATCGTTTACTATTGTGGACCTTGTTTTTCTACACAGTTATTTTAAGCATCGTAATCTACTGTTTTGTGACTGATTTTTCGAACATTCAAGATTTTATCTATAGTGAATTTTAAGATTACATATTATAAAAATCTCTAGATAAAGGGAATTCTACCGATAAAGTGAGACATAAGATAAGGCTCTATAATATGTATAGTGGGGAAGTCCTCTATAGGTAGTATAGAGCTTACTTTGTTGTAGCTCCCGATATAATCTATACTGGAAAGCATTAAAGCTATCATTAGAAGGTATCATATGGAACAATTTAATGATGTTGAAATGTAGTGGAAATGGACGGAAAACAATTGAAAAAATAGTTTATAAAGTGGTATAATAGCAGAAAAATAAGTTAGTAAGAAATTGATTTTATTTTAGTTGAAAATTACAGGAATGAAAGGTTTTTCTTGATGAAACAGAGAAATGAACTCTATCTCTTTCTTGGTCGGACAGCCTTGTATTTTATCATTTTCTTGGGCCTACTTTACTTTTTTAGTTATCTCGGTCAGGTTCAAGGTAGCTTTATCTATAATGAATTTTAACTTAAAGGAGAACCCCTATTGTGTCAAATAAACCAATAGTAGATATGATTGAAACCATTGAGCATTATGCTCAAAAGCAGCCTAATTTTCCGGTCTACAATGTCCTTGGAGAAGAGCATACCTATGGCCAATTGAAGGCTGATTCAGATAGCTTAGCAGCCCATATTGACCAAATGGGACTTCCTGAAAAGTCACCTGTTGTGGTCTTTGGTGGCCAAGAATATGAAATGTTAGCAACCTTTGTGGCCTTGACCAAATCTGGCCATGCTTATATCCCAATTGATAGCCATTCTGCCTTGGAGCGCGTGTCTGCGATTGTTGAAGTAGCAGAGCCAAGCTTAATCATCGCCATCAATGAGTTTCCAATTGAAAACCCAGCTGCTCCAATCATGTCCTTGGAGCAAGTGCGTGAAGTTTATGCGGCTCAACATGCCTATGATTTGCAACATCCGGTCAAAGGGGATGATAACTACTACATCATCTTTACCTCTGGTACAACTGGAAAACCAAAAGGGGTGCAAATTTCGCATGATAACTTGCTCAGTTTCACCAACTGGATGATTACAGATAAAGAGTTTGCGACGCCAGAGCGCCCACAAATGTTGGCGCAACCACCCTATTCCTTTGACTTGTCTGTCATGTACTGGGCACCGACCCTAGCTCTTGGAGGAACGCTTTTTGCTCTCCCGTCAGCCATCACTCAAGACTTCAAACAACTCTTTGCGACGATTTTTTCTCTTCCGATTGCTATCTGGACATCGACACCATCTTTTGCAGATATGGCCATGTTATCTGAAGATTTCAATGCTGAAAAGATGCCAGGGATCACCCATTTCTACTTTGATGGGGAAGAGTTGACTGTTAAAACTGCTCAGAAATTACGCGAACGTTTCCCAAATGCGCGCATCATCAATGCTTACGGGCCAACAGAAGCAACAGTTGCTTTGTCGGCAGTTGCTATTACAGATGAGATGTTAGCGACACTTAGACGCTTGCCAATTGGTTACACCAAAGAAGATTCTCCAACCTTCATCATTGATGAGGCAGGAAATAAATTGCCAAATGGTGAGCAAGGTGAGATCATCGTGTCTGGACCGGCTGTTTCAAAAGGTTATATGAATAATCCTGAGAAAACAGCAGAAGCTTTCTTCGAATTTGAAGGTTTGCCAGCCTACCACACTGGAGATGTTGGAACTATGACAGATGAAGGTCTTCTTCTTTACGGTGGACGGATGGACTTCCAGATCAAGTTTAATGGCTATCGTATTGAACTAGAGGATGTCTCTCAAAACTTGAACAAATCCAAGTACGTTGAATCTGCTGTTGCAGTTCCACGTTACAACAAGGATCACAAGGTCCAAAATCTCTTGGCCTATGTTATCTTAAAAGATGGGGTCAAAGAACAATTTGAGCGCGAAATTGATATCACGAAAGCTATCAAGGAAGACTTGGAAGATATTATGATGTCTTACATGATGCCATCTAAGTTTCTTTACAGAGAGGAATTGCCACTGACTCCAAATGGCAAGATTGACATCAAAGGATTGATTAACGAGGTAAACAATAGATGATGGAGCTTCTTAAACAGCTTCCTCATATTGAGCCTTATGGGAATCCTCAGTACTTTTTGTATGTGATTACTGCTATTTTGCCAATCTTTATCGGTCTTTTTTTCAAAAAACGTTTTGGCTGGTATGAATTATTGGTTAGTCTGTTCTTTATAGTCACTATGTTGACGGGAGGCAAGACCAATCAATTAGCTGCCTTAGGAATCTATCTAGTTTGGCAAATGGTACTGGTTCTTTTTTACAAGCAATATCGAAAAGTCCGAGACGGTAAGTGGATTTTCTACCTAGTAAGTTTATTATCATTGCTTCCCATCGTCTTTGTCAAGGTGCAACCAGCTATTAACGGTACACAGTCTCTCCTGGGATTCGTAGGAATTTCTTATTTGACATTTCGTTCAGTGGGAATCATCATCGAACTTAGAGATGGAGTCATTAAGGATTTGAAGATGTGGGAGTATTTGCGTTTTCTTCTCTTTATGCCGACATTTTCAAGTGGTCCTATTGATCGTTTCAAACGTTTTAATGAAAATTATCAGACGATACCAGAGCGCGATGAGTTGATGGATATGCTAGCTGAATCCGTTCGGTATATCATGTGGGGATTTCTGTATAAATTTATCCTAGCTCATATTTTAGGCGAGATCTTATTACCACCGCTAAAGAATTTAGCTTTACAAACAGGTGGCGTCTTTAACTATTATGTAGTAGCCATCATGTACACATTTGGTTTGGAGCTCTTCTTTGACTTTGCAGGTTACTCTATGTTTGCTATAGCTATTTCAAATCTGATGGGAATTCGTAGTCCGATCAACTTCAACAAACCTTTCTTGTCAAGAGATTTGAAAGAGTTTTGGAATCGCTGGCACATGAGTTTATCCTTCTGGTTTCGTGACTTTGTCTTTATGCGCATGGTCATGGTGATGACGAGAAAGAAGATTTTTAAGAATCGAAATGTTACTTCAAGTGTTGCCTATATCCTGAACATGCTCCTTATGGGGTTCTGGCATGGGATAACATGGTTTTATATCGTTTACGGGTTCTTTCATGGGTTAGGTTTAGTGATTAATGATGCCTGGGTTCGAAAGAAAAAAGCGCTCAATAAGGAACGTAAGAAAGCAGGGCAAGCTCCCTTGCCTGAGAATCGCTGGGTTCAGTTGCTTGGCATGGTTATAACTTTCCATGTCGTAATGATTTCATTCTTAATCTTCTCTGGATTTTTGAATGATTTATGGTTTAAAAAATAAAAGGAATTAAAAAATGGATATCAAATCAGAAGTTATTGAAATTATTGATGAATTGTTTATGGAAGATGTTTCTGACATGATGGATGAGGATCTTTTTGATGCAGGTGTCTTGGACAGTATGGGAACAGTTGAATTGATCGTGGAAATCGAAAACCGCTTTGATATTCGTGTCCCGGTTACAGAATTTGGCCGTGATGACTGGAATACAGCTAATAAAATCATAGCCGGAATTACGGAGTTAAAGAATGCTTAAACGCCTGTGGTTAATCTTTGGGCCTATCTTTGTAGCGGGATTGTTGGTTCTTCTACTAATCTTTTTTTATCCAAGTACAAGAAGCCATAATCTGACGGAGGAGAAATACTCTGCGGCTTCTGTTAGTACAGAGAGCTTTAAGGAGAGAAGCCAAAAAGTGAGAGCTCTAACAGACCCTAATATGCGTTTTGTCCCTTTCTTTGGTTCAAGTGAATGGATTCGTTTTGATAGTATGCATCCAGGAGTATTAGCTGAAAAGTACAATCGCTCCTACCGCCCTTATTTTATGGGGCAGGCAGGGGCTGCTTCACTCAGTCAATTTTTTGGGATGCAACAAATCACGTCTGAACTTGAAAACAAACAAGCGGTATTTGTAGTCTCTCCGCAGTGGTTTACCAAAGAGGACCATGAATCAACTATTTTTCAAACCTATTTTAACAATGATCAGTTGACTGCTTTCTTGGAAAATCAATCTGGGGATGTGGCCGCTCAGTATGCGGCTAATAGACTCTTGAAGCAGAATCCAAGAGTACCGATGAAGGGGATTGTTGAGAAGTTAGCTAAGAACGAACAATTGTCGGACTTTGATCATTCAATCATTACAGCTTCTGCAGAGTTCAATGAAAAACAAGCTGCTCTTTTTGGTCAATTCTCGATTCGAGGCCGATTAAAGTACAAAAATCATGTTGAGAAATATTTGAGCAGTCTCCCAGATCAATTTTCTTATGAAGAATTGGAAAATATCGCTCGAAAAGAGGGCGAAGAAAATACAACCAATAATGATTTGGGAATGGAGAACCATTTTTACAATACTCAGTTAAAGAAAGATTTGAAAAAGTGGGAAGGATATCAAAAAAATTACAACTTTCTCAAGTCATCTGAGTACAATGATTTGCAGTTGGTCCTTAATCAATTTGCCAAGTCTAAGGTCAATGTGCTCTTTGTTTTTCAGCCTGTCAATAAAAAATGGATGGATTATACTGGACTGAGTGAGGAAATGTATCAACACGCAGTTGAAAAAATTCGTTACCAATTGGAAAGCCAAGGTTTCACCAATATTGCTGATTTTTCAAAAAATGGAGGGGATCCCTACTTTGTTAAGGATACGATTCATATTGGTTGGTTGGGCTGGTTGGCGTTTGATAAGGTTGTAAATCCTTTTTTGAGCAATCCAACAACCGAACTTAATTACCAAATGAATGATCGTTTCTTTAGTCAAGATTGGGCGGATTACGATGGTAACATCAAAGATTTTCAATAATATAGAAAAGGAGTTTGAGCTTTTTGTTCAGACTTTTTTTTGAAATGTCGGATAGGTTACCTTCAAAAAGGTTAAAAGTTTTAAAATGATGCTAAATAGCTTATAATGGTAAAAGAAAGAAGAGAAAGGGATTTCAATATGAATAAACGTTTTTTGTTGCCTGTCCTATCGACAGCCCTATTAGCTCCAGCCTTTTTAGCTGGACAAGTCTATGCTGAAGAAAGTACTAGTACTTCAGAAGTTACAGAAGTTGTGAGTACTGCAGAAGCACCAGTAGTGGCAGCAACTCCTGAGGTTGTTACAAGTCCGGAAACGCCAGCTGAAGAACCTGCACCTCAAAAAGAAGAAGCAGATACTGTTATCTTGCATACTAATGACGTGCATGGTCGTATCGTAGAAGAAAAAGGAGTAATCGGAGATGCCAAACTCGCAACGGTTATTGAGAAGGAGCGAGAAAAGAGCGATCAAACAACTCTAGTGGTGGATGCAGGGGATGCCTTCCAAGGTCTGCCAATTTCAAACTCTACAAAGGGTGAAGCTCGTGCCAAGATCTTAAACGAGATGGGCTATGATGCTATGGCTGTAGGAAATCATGAGTTCGACTTTGGACTTGATGAAGTTAAAAAATACAAAGAAATTTTGAACTTCCCATTGCTCAGCTCAAACACTTATGTTAATGGAGCTCGTCTATTTGAAGCAGCAACAATTGTTGATAAGAATAAGGATGTTGAAGGTGATGAATTTGTCGTCATCGGTGTGACAACTCCTGAAACAGCTACCAAGACCCACCCTAAAAATGTTAAAGGCGTAACCTTTACAGAACCGATTGCAGAGGTTAACAAGGTTATCGAAGAAATTCAAGCTAAAGCCTTGGCAGAAGGCAAAGACTACAAACACTATGTTGTCCTCGCTCACTTGGGAGTTGATACAACAACACCTGTAGAATGGCGTGGTTCAACACTTGCAGAAGCACTTTCAAAAAATCCTCTTTTGAAAGGTAAGCGTGTTACAGTGATTGACGGTCACTCTCATACAGTAGAATCGACTACTTATGGTGACAATGTGACATACAACCAGACAGGAAGCTATCTCCATAACGTTGGTAAAATCACATACAAATCTCGACAATTATTAGGTAATCCTTCACTCATTGCAGCTGCTGATGCTAAGAAATTGGAAGCTAATCCAAAAATTGAAAAACTTGTCAAGGACATCAAACAAAAGTATGATGCTGAAAATGCTATAGAAGTTGTTTCAAATAGTCCAGTTGAGTTGAATGGTGACCGTGAAAATGTTCGTGTCCGTGAAACCAACCTTGGGAATGTCGTAGCAGATTCTCTCTACCAGTATGGTCAAACAGGATTTAGTCATCCAACAGATATCGCTGTAACAAATGGTGGTGGCTTGCGTGAAACGATTGCCAAGGATAAACCAATTACAAAAGGAAATGTCATTGCGGTTTTACCATTTGGAAACACAATTTCACAAATCCAAGTAACTGGTCAGCAAGTTTTTGACATGTTTGAAAAATCACTCGGATCTATTTTGCAGGTTGATAAGGCAGGAAAAACTGTCTTGGATGAAAATGGTCAACCATTGCTAGAACCAAGTGGTGGATTCTTACAGATTTCAGGATCCAAGGTCTATTACGATACAAACCTAGCTGCAGGCAAACGTGTCTTGGCTATTCAAGTTAAGAATCGTGCGACTGGTCTTTATGAAAAACTAGATTTGGAAAAAGTTTACTACCTAGCAACCAATGACTTCCTTGCAGCAGGTGGTGACGGTTACACCATGCTTGGTGGTGCCAGAGAAGAAGGCCCTTCAATGGATGCTGCCTTTGAAGATTACCTTAAAACAGCTGATTTGACTCAGTATGAAAAGGTAAATCCAAATTCACGCACGATTTCTGTGGATTCAAAAACATTTAAACTACCAGAAGAGCAAGATCCAGCTAAACCAGGAAAAGATTCAGCAACAGATCCGGCTAAACCAGAAAAAGATCAAGCAATAATTCCTACTCAACCAGGAAAAAATCAGGGAACAACTCCGGCTAATTCAAGAAATGATGCAACTAAGCCAGGAAAAACTCAAGAGACCACTCCAGCTAAAACTGAGAAGGACTCAGCAACAAAAACAACTCCATCAGGAAAAAATCAAGGAACAACTCCTGCCCAAACATCTACTGTAAAAGTTGATTATAAGGTTGCAGATAAGTTTGCTAAAAAAACAGTAGTCTCAGAGAAACTACTTCCAAATACAGGTAGTGAGCAATCTATTTTCATGATGCTATTGGGTATGATTCTTGGAGCGACTGCCCTCTGGACTAGTCGTAAACAAGAAAAATAATTCTACAAGATGAAAACATCTCGGGTGTTTTCATCTTTTTTCTTGACTCCGTGCTTGGATGTGATATACTTAACTAGTAAAGGAATGGTGTGATACTCAATAAAAATCAAAGAGCAAACTAGGAAGCGAGACGCAGGCTGTACTTGAGTACGCCAAGACGAAGCTGACGTGGTTTGAATTTGATTTTTGAAGAGTATGAAAACCTTGTATTTATAGAAATTCCGTTCTGAGACAGGAGCAAATCATGAGACAGTTGGCAAAAGATATTGATCAATTTTTAAACGAGATTATTTTAAAAGCTGAAAATCAGCATGAAATTTTGATTGGTCATTGCACGAGTGATGTGGCCTTGACCAATACCCAGGAGCATATTCTCATGCTTTTATCAGAGGAGTCGCTAACCAACTCTGAGTTGGCGCGTCGTCTCAATGTCAGTCAAGCTGCCGTTACCAAGGCTATCAAATCCTTGGTTAAAGAGGGGATGTTAGAGACATCTAAGGATCCCAAGGATGCGCGCGTTATCTTCTATCGACTGACAGACTTAGCACGACCAATTGCTGAGGAACACCAGCATCATCATGAACATACCCTCTCGACTTATGAACAGGTTGCCACTCAGTTCACACCAAACGAACAAAAAATTATCCAGCGGTTTTTAACTGCTTTAGTAGGAGAAATCAAGTAATGAGATACATCACAGTAGAGGATTTGTCCTTCTATTATGACAAGGAGCCGGTTCTTGAGCATATCAACTATAGTGTTGATAGTGGGGAGTTTGTCACACTGACAGGAGAAAATGGAGCGGCAAAGACTACTCTTATCAAGGCTAGTCTAGGTATTTTACAACCGAGAATTGGGAAAGTAACCATCTCAAAGACAAATATTCATGGGAAAAAATTAAGAATTGCCTATCTTCCTCAGCAAATTGCAAGTTTTAATGCAGGCTTTCCAAGTACTGTTTATGAATTTGTCAAATCAGGTCGCTACCCAAGAAAAGGCTGGTTCCGTCGTTTGAATGCCCATGATGAAGAACACATCAAGGCTAGTTTAAACTCAGTTGGCATGTGGGAACATCGGGATAAACGCATTGGTTCTCTTTCTGGTGGGCAAAAGCAAAGAGCGGTCATTGCACGTATGTTTGCTTCAGATCCAGATATCTTTATCTTGGATGAGCCAACGACAGGGATGGATGCTGGCACCAAAAATGAATTTTATGAGCTCATGCACCATAGTGCCCACCATCATGGCAAGGCTGTTTTGATGATTACTCACGATCCTGAAGAAGTTAAGGATTACGCAGATCGTAATATCCACCTTGTTCGTGACCAAGATTCGCCTTGGCGTTGCTTCAACGTCCATGAAAGTGATCAGGAGGTGGACCATGCTTAATCTACTGTCTTATGATTTTATGCAGCGAGCCTTTTTAGCTGTTATTGCCATGAGTCTCTTTTCACCGGTTCTGGGGACCTTCCTTATCTTGCGTCGCCAGAGTCTTATGAGTGATACACTGAGTCACGTCTCCCTTTCAGGTGTTGCCTTTGGCTTGGTTTTGGGGATTTCTCCGACCATCTCAACCATTGTGATTGTCTTGATTGCAGCGGTCTTCCTTGAATACCTACGCACGGTTTATAAAAGCTTTATGGAGATTGGGACAGCCATTCTCATGTCTACAGGACTTGCAGTTTCACTTATTGTTATGAGTAAAGGTAAGAGCTCTAGTTCTATGAGTCTGGACCAATACCTGTTTGGTTCTATCGTGACTATTAGTCAAGAGCAGGTAATTGGGCTCTTTGTCATTGCAGCGGTTGTTTTAATCCTGACCTTCCTCTTTCTAAGACCCATGTACATCTTAACTTTTGACGAGGACACAGCTTTTGTAGATGGTTTACCTGTACGTACCATGTCTATCCTCTTTAACATGGTGACGGGTGTGGCTATTGCTCTTATGATTCCAGCTGCAGGGGCACTTTTGGTATCAACCATCATGGTTTTGCCAGCTAGTATTGCTTTGCGTTTAGGGAAGAACTTTAGTTCGGTGATGATTCTTGCTAGCGCCATTGGCTTTCTGGGCATGGTTGCGGGACTCTATATTTCCTATTATGCAGAGACACCACCGAGTGCAAGTATCACCCTTATCTTTGTAGTTGTCTTTTTATTAGTCAGCTTACTCAAACGTTTTATCAAATAGGAGAAAAAAAATGAAAAAACTAGGCCTACTTTTTGCAAGTCTTGTGACGGTATTCTTAGTGGCTTGTTCCAATCAAAAACAGGCAGACGGGAAATTAAACATCGTTACAACTTTCTACCCTGTCTACGAATTTACCAAGCAAGTAGCAGGCGATACAGCCAATGTCGAGCTCTTGATTGGGGCAGGGACAGAACCACATGATTATGAACCATCTCCTAAGGCAGTCGCTAAGATCCAAGACGCCGACGCCTTTGTGTATGAGAACGAAAACATGGAAACTTGGGTTCCCAAATTGTTAGATTCCCTAGATGCGAAAAAAGTAAAAACAATCAAGGCGACTGGAGATATGTTGCTTCTTCCAGGAAGTGAAGAAGAGGAGGACCATGACCATGGTGAAGAAGGTCATCATCACGAGTATGATCCTCACGTCTGGTTGTCTCCTGCGCGTGCCATTAAGCTTGTAGAGCACATCCGTGACAGTTTATCAGCTGACTATCCTGATAAAAAAGCAACCTTTGAGCAAAATGCAGCTGCCTATATCGAGAAATTGCAAGCTCTGGACAAGGCCTATACTGAAGGACTTTCTAGTGCAAAACAAAAGAGTTTTGTGACTCAACATGCAGCCTTCCGTTATCTTGCCTTGGACTACGGACTCAATCAAGTCTCTATCTCAGGACTTTCACCAGATGCGGAACCCTCAGCAAGCCGCTTGGCAGAATTGACCGAATATATCAAGAAGAATAAGATCTCTTATATCTACTTTGAAGAAAATGCCTCACAAGCTCTAGCGAATACTCTTTCAAAAGAAACAGGAGTTAAGTTAGACGTTCTAAATCCTCTTGAAAGCTTGACAGAAGAGGATATGAAGGCCGGTGAGAACTATATCTCTGTCATGGAGAAAAACCTCAAGGCACTCAAGCAAACAACGGATCAGGCAGGAGCAGAAATAGAACCTGAAAAGGTAGAGGAAACTAAAACAGTTCATAATGGCTACTTTGAGGATGCCGATGTTAAGGACCGTACTCTAAGTGATTACGTTGGTAACTGGCAGTCAGTCTATCCTTTCCTTGAAAATGGGACTCTTGACCAAGTATTTGACTACAAGGCTAAATTGACTGGCAAGATGACCAAGGATGAGTACAAGGCCTACTATCAAAAAGGTTACCAAACAGATGTAAGCAAGATTAACATTACAGATAATACTATGGAATTCATCCAAGGAGACCAAAGTAAGAAATATACTTACAAGTATGTCGGCAAGAAAATCTTGACTTATAAGAAAGGAAATCGTGGAGTCCGTTATCTCTTTGAAGCAACAGATGCGGACGCTGGACAATTCAAGTATGTTCAGTTTAGCGACCACAATATCGCTCCGGTCAAGGCAGAGCATTTCCATATCTTCTTTGGAGGTACTAGCCAAGAAGCTCTCTTTGAAGAGATGGACAACTGGCCAACCTATTATCCAGATAACTTATCTGGTCAGGAAATTGCCCAAGAAATGTTGGCTCATTAAGATACGAATCACATGATAAAAGCGGACAGGAAAGTTTTCTGGTTATCAGAATCCTCTCTTGTCCGCTTTTTTGAGTTTTGTAAGTTGAAGAGCCATTGTCCCTATTTATGTGCTTATAAATTTATTCAGTTTCAAGCTTACTTTATTTGTCAAAGCCTTGTAAAGCTTTTTCGCGTTCTTCTACTTGTCCCTTGGCATCTAGTTTGTTACCACCGTAAACTGCCGTTTCCCATGATCCATACATTGGATTTGGGAAGATGATGAATTTTTCACCAAATTCTTTTTGCAATTCTTCAAGTTGTTTGTCACGATCAGCTTCAGAAGTTTTAGAAAAATCTGCAAAGTCTACAAGGTTATCACCAAATAGTAACACAAGATTTGTTTTTTCTTGAACAGCTTGGCGACGACCTTCTTTAGATTTTACACCACTCTCTAGGAACATGAGATGGTCACGTCCCTGTACAGGGATACCTTCGTTTTCTAGATTTTTAATGGTAGCATCTACTTGGTCAACTGAGCGGTCAGAAATATAGTAGATTTGGACACCATTTTGATCGGCAAACTGAAGAAAATCTTTAGCACCTGGGACGGCTTTAGCTGCAGCTTTTTGGACCCAAACATCCCAATTTTCAGGTGTGAATGCTGTTCCATCTTTGACATTTTGAACTTGGTAAGGACTGTTGTCTAAGACTGTTTCATCCAAGTCCAAAACAATCGAATAAGGCTTGTCTGATTCTGTTTTCAGTAATTCCTTTAGACGATCTGTAGCAACATTATAGCCTTGTAGATACAAAGCTTTTGTTTCAGCTGCTTTTTGATACCAGAGAGTTGACATGGTATTTTCTCTAGACCGTAACTGGTCGTAAGTCATTGTAATCTGATTGTCAGATGAGTTATTAGCGGATGTTTGTGTTTCTGTGGATTTTGTAGCGCAGCTGGTCAATAAGATGACAGATGCAAGTGCAGAAACGACTGTAACAGTGGTTTTAGCTGTTTTCATAAAATGTCTCCTGTCTATTAATTTCAATAACAGTATAGCATGGGGAAATAGTTAAGGCAAGCGTTTTCCTAAATATGGACTTGGTTTTTCAAAGAAAGATACTGATAATTAACGGATTTACGGAAGAGAAAAATCTTTAAAAGACCTTGAAAAATCTAGCTAAATAGGGTATAATATAAATAATCATTTGTCGTAGGTTTTGTCTGAAATATTGTCCGGACAAGGCTCACAGCAGTTAAATCTCCTGAAAAAGTCGGATTTAGCTGCTCTTTTTGTGCTTTTTTTCAGGTTTTTCGATCTTTGTAACAAAGATTTAAAGATTCTGAAAATTAGTCGAGGGGGATAAGTTGATAGGGTTTTTAGAACCCTCTAACGATATTTACTAGCTTAGATCACTAAGCTTGGAACTTTATTTAAAAAGGAGAATCATCTTGGCAGGACATGACGTTCAATACGGGAAACATCGTACCCGTCGTAGTTTTTCAAGAATCAAAGAAGTTCTTGACTTACCAAATTTGATTGAAATTCAAACTGATTCATTCAAAGATTTCCTAGACCATGGTCTGAAGGAAGTGTTTGAAGATGTATTGCCAATTTCAAACTTCACAGACACAATGGAGTTGGAATTTGTTGGCTACGAAATCAAAGAACCTAAATATACGCTTGAAGAAGCTCGTATCCATGATGCCAGCTACTCAGCACCTATCTTTGTAACCTTCCGCTTGATTAACAAAGAAACTGGCGAAATTAAAACCCAGGAAGTATTCTTTGGTGATTTCCCAATCATGACTGAGATGGGGACTTTCATCATCAACGGTGGTGAACGAATCATCGTATCACAGTTGGTACGTTCTCCAGGTGTTTACTTTAATGACAAGGTAGACAAAAATGGTAAAGTGGGCTACGGTTCAACTGTTATCCCTAACCGTGGAGCTTGGTTGGAACTTGAAAGCGACTCAAAAGATATTGCCTATACTCGTATCGACCGTACTCGTAAAATTCCATTTACGACCTTAGTTCGTGCGCTTGGTTTCTCAGGCGATGATGAAATCTTTGATATCTTTGGTGACAGCGATCTTGTTCGTAACACTGTTGAAAAAGATATTCATAAGAACCCAATGGACTCTCGTACAGACGAAGCTTTGAAGGAAATCTACGAACGCCTTCGTCCAGGTGAGCCTAAGACTGCTGAAAGCTCACGTAGCTTACTTGTAGCTCGTTTCTTTGACCCACGTCGTTATGACTTGGCTGCAGTTGGTCGTTACAAGATCAATAAAAAACTCAATGTTAAAACACGTTTGCTCAACCAAACTATTGCTGAACCATTGGTAGATCCTGAAACTGGAGAAATCTTGGTAGAAGCTGGTACAATCATGACTCGTAGTGTGATTGAAAGCATTGAAAGCCATTTGGATGGCGACTTGAACAAGATTGTCTACATTCCAAATGATGCTGCTGTAGTAACAGAGCCAGTTGTTCTTCAAAAATTCAAGGTTGTTGCACCAACTGATCCAGACCGTGTTGTAACAATCATCGGTAATGCAAATCCAGATGATAAGGTTCGCACTATCACTCCGGCAGATATCCTTGCTGAAATGAGCTACTTCCTTAATTTGGCTGAAGGCATCGGTCGTATCGATGATATCGACCACCTCGGGAATCGTCGTATCCGTGCCGTCGGTGAATTGCTTGCCAACCAAGTGCGTCTTGGACTTTCACGTATGGAACGTAACGTTCGTGAACGTATGTCTGTTCAAGATAACGAAGTACTAACACCACAACAAATTATCAATATCCGTCCAGTAACTGCAGCTATCAAAGAATTCTTTGGTTCTTCTCAATTGTCACAGTTCATGGACCAACACAACCCACTTTCTGAGTTGTCACACAAACGTCGTTTGTCTGCCTTAGGACCTGGTGGTTTGACACGTGACCGCGCTGGATATGAAGTGCGTGACGTGCACTACACTCACTATGGTCGTATGTGTCCGATTGAAACACCTGAAGGGCCAAACATCGGTTTGATCAACAACTTGTCTTCATACGGGCACCTCAACAAGTATGGTTTCATTCAAACACCATATCGTAAGGTTGACCGTGCAACTGGAAAAGTAACCAACGAAATCGTTTGGTTGACAGCCGATGAAGAAGATGAGTTCACAGTAGCACAGGCTAACTCTAAATTGAACGCAGATGGCACTTTTGCTGAAAAAGTTGTCATGGGACGTCACCAAGGGGTTAACCAAGAATATCCAGCGTCAAGTGTTGATTACATGGATGTTTCTCCTAAGCAGGTAGTTGCCGTTGCGACAGCATGTATTCCTTTCTTGGAAAACGACGACTCCAACCGTGCCCTCATGGGTGCCAACATGCAACGTCAGGCTGTGCCATTGATTGATCCCAAAGCACCTTACGTGGGTACTGGTATGGAATACCAAGCAGCTCATGATTCAGGAGCTGCAGTTATTGCACAACATGGTGGTAAGGTTACCTATGCAGATGCTGACAAGGTAGAAGTTCGTCGTGAAGATGGCTCGTTGGATGTTTACCACATCCAAAAATTCCGTCGTTCAAACTCAGGTACTGCCTACAACCAACGTACTCTCGTAAAAGTTGGCGATATCGTTGAAAAAGGTGATTTCATTGCTGATGGACCTTCTATGGAAAATGGAGAAATGGCACTTGGACAAAACCCAATCGTTGCCTACATGACTTGGGAAGGTTACAACTTCGAGGATGCCGTTATCATGAGCGAACGCTTGGTTAAAGATGATGTGTATACATCTGTCCACCTTGAAGAATACGAATCAGAAACACGCGATACAAAGCTTGGGCCTGAAGAAATCACTCGTGAAATTCCAAACGTTGGTGAAGATGCCCTTAAAGACCTTGACGAAATGGGTATTATCCGTATCGGTGCTGAGGTTAAAGAAGGGGATATCCTTGTAGGTAAAGTAACACCTAAGGGTGAAAAAGACCTTTCAGCTGAAGAACGTCTCTTGCACGCTATTTTCGGAGACAAATCTCGTGAAGTTCGCGATACTTCACTTCGCGTACCCCACGGTGCCGATGGTGTTGTTCGTGATGTTAAGATCTTTACACGTGCAAATGGTGATGAATTACAATCAGGTGTTAATATGCTGGTTCGTGTTTACATCGCTCAAAAACGTAAGATTAAGGTCGGAGACAAGATGGCCGGACGTCACGGAAACAAAGGGGTTGTCTCTCGTATCGTTCCTGTAGAAGATATGCCTTACCTTCCAGATGGAACTCCAGTCGATATCATGTTGAACCCACTTGGGGTGCCATCACGTATGAATATTGGTCAGGTTATGGAACTTCACCTTGGTATGGCAGCTCGTACCCTTGGTATTCACATCGCAACACCAGTCTTTGACGGAGCAAGTTCTGATGATCTTTGGTCAACTGTTAAAGAAGCAGGTATGGATAGCGATGCCAAGACCATCCTTTACGATGGACGTACTGGTGAACCATTTGATAACCGTGTGTCAGTTGGTGTCATGTACATGATCAAACTCCACCACATGGTTGATGATAAATTGCACGCTCGTTCAGTCGGACCATACTCAACAGTTACGCAACAACCACTCGGAGGTAAGGCTCAGTTTGGTGGACAACGTTTCGGTGAGATGGAGGTTTGGGCGCTTGAAGCCTACGGTGCCTCAAATGTCCTTCAAGAAATCTTGACTTACAAGTCTGACGACATCAACGGACGTTTGAAAGCCTATGAAGCTATTACAAAAGGAAAACCAATTCCAAAACCAGGTGTTCCAGAATCCTTCCGAGTTCTTGTTAAAGAATTGCAATCACTTGGTCTTGACATGCGTGTTCTTGACGAAGATGATCAAGAAGTTGAACTTCGTGATCTTGACGAGGGCATGGACGAAGATGTCATCCACGTAGATGACCTTGAAAAAGCACGTAAAAAAGCTGCTGAAGAAGCAAAAGCTGCTTTTGAAGCTGAAGAAGGTGCAAAAGCGGAAGCAACAGAAGAAGCTACTGAACAAGAATAAGTAGCTCACTTAGAATAGAAAGGGAAGAAATAGTGGTTGACGTAAATCGTTTTAAAAGTATGCAAATCACACTAGCTTCTCCAAGTAAAGTCCGTTCATGGTCTTATGGAGAAGTCAAAAAACCTGAAACAATCAATTACCGTACGTTGAAACCAGAACGTGAAGGACTATTTGACGAAGTCATCTTTGGTCCTACAAAAGACTGGGAATGTGCTTGTGGTAAGTACAAACGCATTCGTTACAGAGGAATTGTTTGTGACCGTTGTGGGGTTGAAGTAACGCGTACAAAAGTTCGTCGTGAGCGTATGGGGCATATCGAATTGAAAGCTCCTGTATCTCACATCTGGTACTTCAAAGGGATTCCAAGCCGTATGGGCTTGACCCTTGATATGAGCCCTCGTGCCCTCGAGGAAGTTATCTACTTTGCGGCTTATGTGGTGATTGATCCTAAGGATACACCACTTGAGCACAAGTCTATCATGACAGAGCGCGAATACCGTGAGCGCTTGCGTGAATATGGTTATGGATCGTTCGTTGCCAAGATGGGTGCCGAAGCTATCCAAGACCTTTTGAAACAAGTAGATCTTGAAAAAGAAATTGCTGAACTCAAAGAAGAGTTGAAAACAGCGACTGGACAAAAACGTGTCAAAGCCATCCGTCGTTTGGATGTTTTGGATGCCTTTTACAAGTCTGGAAACAAACCTGAATGGATGATTCTCAACATCCTTCCGGTTATTCCACCAGATCTTCGTCCAATGTTGCAGTTGGATGGTGGCCGTTTTGCCTCATCTGACTTGAATGACCTTTACCGCCGTGTTATCAACCGTAACAACCGTTTGGCTCGTTTGCTTGAGTTGAATGCACCAGGTATCATCGTTCAAAATGAGAAGCGTATGCTTCAAGAAGCGGTCGACGCTTTGATTGACAATGGTCGTCGTGGTCGTCCAATCACAGGACCAGGTAGCCGTCCATTGAAATCATTGAGCCACATGCTTAAAGGTAAACAAGGACGCTTCCGTCAAAACTTGCTCGGTAAACGTGTTGACTTCTCGGGACGTTCCGTTATCGCCGTTGGTCCAACTCTTAAGATGTACCAATGTGGTGTGCCACGTGAAATGGCGATCGAGCTCTTTAAACCATTCGTGATGCGTGAAATTGTTGCCCGTGATATCGTGCAAAACGTCAAAGCTGCTAAACGCTTGGTGGAACGCGGAGATGAGCGTATCTGGGATATCCTTGAAGAAGTGATCAAAGAACACCCAGTGCTTTTGAACCGCGCACCGACCCTTCACCGTTTGGGTATCCAAGCCTTCGAGCCAGTCTTGATTGATGGTAAGGCCCTTCGCTTGCACCCGCTTGTCTGTGAAGCCTACAATGCCGACTTTGACGGGGACCAAATGGCCATCCACGTACCGCTTTCAGAAGAAGCCCAAGCAGAAGCTCGTATCTTGATGTTGGCCGCTGAGCACATCTTGAACCCGAAAGATGGTAAACCAGTTGTTACTCCATCTCAGGACATGGTTTTGGGTAACTACTACTTGACCATGGAAGAAGCTGGTCGTGAAGGTGAAGGAATGGTCTTCAAAGACCGTGACGAAGCTATTATGGCTTACCGCAATGGCTATGTTCACCTCCACTCACGTGTTGGTATCGCAACAGACAGTCTTAACAAACCATGGACAGAAGAGCAAAAACACAAAATCTTGCTTACAACTGTTGGTAAGATCCTCTTCAACGATATCATGCCAGAAGGTCTACCCTACTTGCAAGAACCAAATAATGCCAACTTGACAGAAGGCGTTCCAGCTAAATACTTCTTGCCACTAGGTGGAGATATCAAGGAAGCTATCAGCAAACTTGAGCTTAACCCTCCATTCAAGAAGAAAAACCTTGGAAATATCATCGCTGAAATCTTCAAACGTTTCCGTACGACAGAAACATCTGCCCTACTTGACCGTATGAAGAACCTCGGTTATCACCATTCAACTCTTGCAGGTTTGACAGTGGGTATTGCCGACATTCCAGTCGTTGAAGACAAGGCTGAAATCATCGAAGAATCACACAAACGTGTAGAACAAATCACAAAACAATTCCGTCGTGGTATGATCACAGATGACGAGCGCTACAATGCTGTTACAGCTGAATGGCGTGCTGCCCGTGAAAAATTGGAGAAACGTTTGGTTGCCAACCAAGATCCTAAGAACCCTATCGTTATGATGATGGACTCTGGAGCCCGTGGTAACATCTCAAACTTCTCACAGCTTGCCGGTATGCGTGGTCTGATGGCTGCTCCGAACGGACGTATCATGGAATTGCCAATCCTTTCAAACTTCCGCGAAGGTTTGTCAGTACTCGAAATGTTCTTCTCAACTCACGGTGCCCGTAAAGGTATGACCGATACGGCTCTTAAGACAGCCGACTCAGGTTACTTGACTCGTCGTTTGGTTGACGTTGCCCAAGACGTTATCATCCGTGAGGATGACTGTGGAACTGACCGTGGACTCTTGATCCGTTCTATTACTGAAGGTAAAGAGATGATTGAGTCTCTCGAAGAACGTCTCAATGGTCGTTACACTAAGAAAACTGTTAAACACCCAGAAACTGGTGCAGTTATCATCGGTCCAAATGAATTGATCACAGAAGACAAGGCGCGTGAAATCGTCAATGCTGGTGTTGAAGAAGTGACTATCCGCTCTGTATTTACATGTAACACTCGTCATGGTGTCTGCCGTCACTGTTATGGTATCAACTTGGCGACTGGTGATGCGGTTGAAGTTGGTGAAGCAGTTGGTACAATCGCTGCTCAATCTATCGGGGAACCTGGTACACAGCTTACAATGCGTACCTTCCACACGGGTGGGGTTGCCTCAAATACCGATATCACTCAGGGTCTTCCTCGTGTCCAAGAAATCTTTGAAGCCCGCAATCCTAAAGGGGAAGCGGTTATCACAGAGGTCAAAGGACAAGTTACTGCTATCGAAGAAGATGCTTCAACTCGTACTAAGAAAGTCTTCGTTAAGGGTGAAACTGGAGAAGGCGAATACGTGGTACCATTTACAGCTCGTATGCGTGTTGAAGTTGGGGACCAAGTCTCTCGTGGTGCAGCATTGACAGAAGGTTCAATCCAACCAAAACGTCTCCTTGCTGTACGTGATGTCTTATCAGTTGAAACTTACCTACTCGGTGAAGTACAAAAAGTTTACCGTAGCCAAGGGGTAGAAATCGGTGACAAACACATCGAGGTAATGGTTCGTCAAATGATCCGTAAAGTTCGTGTTATGGATCCAGGAGACACAGATCTTCTCATGGGAACTCTTATGGACATCAACGACTTTACAGATGCTAATAAGGATGTTCTTATCGCAGGTGGAGTGCCAGCGACTGGTCGTCCAGTCCTTATGGGAATCACCAAAGCCTCACTTGAAACAAATAGTTTCTTGTCAGCAGCTTCCTTCCAGGAAACAACTCGTGTCCTTACAGACGCAGCTATCCGTGGTAAGAAAGACCATCTCCTTGGTCTTAAGGAAAATGTTATCATCGGTAAGATTATCCCAGCTGGTACAGGTATGGCACGTTACCGTAACCTTGAACCACAAGCAGTCAACGAAGAGTCTTACCTAGCAGCTTCACAAGAAGAAGCTCCAGTTGATACGACTGTAGAAGAAGTTGTTGAAACTGTTGAAGTAAGCGAATAAGTAGGTGTTACTTAAGGTCTGATATAAAAAGGACTTTAGAAAACATTCACTATAAATTCTTAAACATTATATATTAGGTAAAAAAGCGAACAAGGCAGAATTCTGATTGTCAGAAAACTGGATTTGTTCGCTTTTTGTATTTAATGTTAGGTTTGCGTTCTACTCACATTTTCAATTCATAAAGAGCGACTTATTTTAACTTGCTCGAGATACAATACTATGCTACAATCATCTAAAAAAGCAAGGAAATTAAAACATGAAAACAGAATATCAAAAAATGATCGCGGGAGAACCCTATCACCCATTCGACCCAGACCTCCGTTCTCTAGCACAAACAGCGCGACAAAAGCAAGCCGCTTTTAATGAAGAGGTAGATCCAGTAAAAGGTATGGAAATCATCAAAGGATGGTTTGGTTCTACTGGTGAAAATCTCTACATCAACACTCGCTTGATGGTAGATTACGGGGTCAATATTCATCTGGGAGAAAATTTTTATTCCAATTGGAATTTGACCATGTTGGACGTATGTCCGATTACTATTGGTGATAATGCCATGATTGGTCCTAATTGTCAGTTTTTAACACCTCTTCATCCGCTGGATCCCGATGAACGAAACTCGGGATTAGAATTTGGGAAACCAATCACGATTGGCAAGAACTTTTGGGCAGGTGGTGGTGTCATTGTCCTACCGGGTGTTACTTTAGGGGATAATGTCGTTGCAGGAGCAGGAGCGGTCATTACTAAATCTTTTGGAGATAATGTCGTTCTGGCAGGAAATCCAGCACGAGTTATCAAAGAGATTCCAGTTAAAGGAAATTAAAGGTTGTAGAAAGAGAAAATGAAGTTTTGTTAAAGTAGTTTTTTGGAGTCTAAGAGGCAAATCAGCTATAGTATCAAAAACTTATTGCTAGCAAAAAAACGAGGTTGGAATTTTTATCCCAGCCTCGTTTTTCGTCTTTAGAGATTCTTTCTCTTTTTAGCTTTTTTAGTTAATGCCACATCGCACTGATCAATATTTTGTGTAAGATAGCTAGTCACTTGGAAATCATCGCTCTCTGTTTTTAGCTCGACTTCATAGACAATGCTAAGGTTGTCCCCTGCATTTGTGCTATTGATCGTAATCATGTCAATTTCTGAGCAGAATTGGTCAAGAGCAGATTGGATAGCATCTTGAATCTTCTCTTGATTAGCTACCGTGATTGTCAAAAGTCTACGGCGTTGATTGTCAGTTTTAATCTGTTGATTTTCCAAAAGGAACCAAACACCCAAGATAAAGAGGGTGAAGAGAATAGCCAAGAAGAGATAGCCTGTTCCACAAGCCAAACCGATAATCATGGCTAGGAAAATAGCAATCAGTTCTCTTGAACCACTCGTTGCAGAACGGAAACGAATCAAACTAAAGGTTCCAGCTACAGCAATTGACGTACCCAAGCTCCCATTGACCAGAAAAATAACCAAGGTCATAAGGCAGGGAAGCAGAGTCAAGCTGATAGCAAATTCTCTGGTGTAGAGGGTCCGATATTTGTAGGTCCAAGTAAGTGCCAAACCGAGGACTAGACTGACTAGAAGTGCCAGCAGTAGTTGGAAGGGTTCTGCACTTGCAGTGGCGTTGTTGAAAATGGAATTAAATAGATTAAGCATAAGCGGTACCTGCGCTTTCTATACTGGGACGTGGTGCATAAGGAAGCCCTTGAGATTTGTGGTAAGCGCAACTGTATTTTGAAAATTTGTGCTCCATCAAACCATACTTGTCTAGAATATCTTGTAACCACTGAGGTTTGTTTCCAGGAGCTTTAATCTCCATAATCACAGTATTGTCATCTAATAGAGGAGCCCCTTGATTTCCTGCGAAGAGACTGACATTTTCATCTCTATAGATTAGATTTTGGTCAATGGTGATACGAATTTTATTATAGTCGTAGCCCTCGATGTATTTTTTTTCTTTTAATGAATAACGATCGTAGTAGATGTACATACGAGGCTTGATAGCCTGCTTGTAATCTTGGTGAAGCTTTTTCACTTTTTCAATGACGACTGTATCAGTAATACTAGCATCCAAGTGCCCTTTGGTCATAAAATTAAGGATAGAAATAGGAGTTGAGAGTAGTCTAAATTTGCGACCAACTCCTTCTTGGTCCTTGGTTTTTATTTCTAAAAATACTTGACTATCTGCTTTGGGTTGGCTGAGATAGGTCCGCATCCGAACCTTTTCTTTTCGATTATTTCCAAAATCATCATCTTGGAGCACAGCAAAGTCTTCCGTATCAAAGTAGATATTTGAAATAGTTGAAATTGGATAGTCGTCTTCTACTAAATATTCCTTTAAATCTTGAATCAGTTTGCCTAGTTTATCTTTGGAGACAATATATTTGGTTTCAATCCGCTTAAAAGTTGTTTCTAATGGTTTCATAAGTCTTTCTCCTCTTTCTTTCAGTTATACTATTTTTAAACAAGGTGAACTTGCTTGTCTACAATTCTAGAGGGGATTTCTAAAACTTTTGTTAAATTTAACTTAATTGAAACTAAGCTTAAGAAAACTTTCAGAAAAAGTTTAGGCTTCTTTTAGGAAAGACCCGTAGACTAAGAGCATGTAAAATGAAAGACGAGGAAACGAGCATGAAAGCAAAAAAATGGACATTCCTATTAACAAGTATAACAACTCTAGCACTGGTAACAGCATGTACCCAGTCAACTTCGAATACAACAGCTAGCAATAGTACTGCAACGACAACAGTAACTACCAATAAGAAAACATCTAGTTACTTTACAGATAAGGACTATGATACTTCTTATGATGAAAAAACAGCAGCAACTGTAACCTTGTCAGGATCAACGGCGACGGTATCAGGTGACGGAGTGGCCGTATCAGGATCTACCGTTACAATCTCTAAGTCAGGTACCTATGTGATTTCTGGTCAATCTGATGGAGTTCAAATCAAGATCGAAGCTGGAAGTTCTGATGATGTACATATCGTACTAAACGGCGCCACCATGACCAACGCCAATGCAGCTATTTCTGCAACATCAGCTGGACATGTTTACCTAACTCTAGCAGATGGCACAACCAATAGCCTTTCAGATTCAGCTTCAAATAGTGATGACAAGGCTGACGCGGCCCTCTTCTCTAAAGTAGACTTGACCATCAATGGTAAAGGAACTCTCAATGTAGATGGTAAGAAAAACAATGCTATCAAGGCCAACGACACACTTCACATCACAGGCGGTACTTACAATATCACAGCAGTTGGAGATGCCTTTAATGTCAATGACGAACTTAACATTACTGGAACCACCATGACTATCGATGCCAAGGAAGACGGAGTTAAGGTTGATAATGATGACGATACTTCTGTTGGAACCATGTATCTCTCTGACAATACCATTACTGTTACCGCAGGTGATGATGGTATCCACGCTTCAGGTGATTTGGTCATCGATAGTGGGACCTATACTGTTCAGAATTCTACAGAAGGACTTGAAGGTAAGTCAATCACTATCAACGGTGGAGATATCACCATCTATTCAACAGATGATGGTGTCAATGCAGCCAACAAAAATGCCCAACAAAGTGAAATTTTCTTCACTATGAATGGTGGGAACTTGACAGTTGAAGTTGGTCAAGGGGATACAGATCCAATTGACTCAAACGGTAATATCACAGTCAATGGCGGAAACATCAAAATGACAGGTCAATCAGGATTTGACTTTGATGGGACAGCGACCTATACAGGTGGAGATATCTACATCAACGGTGAAAAACAAACTGAGATTGTAAATTCGATGCCTGGAGGCGGAGGAGCACCTGGCGGTGGCCCTCAAGGAAATGGAGGCCCTGGTGGACGACCATAAAAGAAAATCTCCTTTCTCGAAAGAGAAGGGAGATTTTCTTATGTTATTAGGACGAAAAAGAATTATTCTTCGTCTTTTTTAAAGATATTTTTTACACCAGCTACTGCACCTTCGACAGCTTCTTTTGCATCTTCAGCAACTTCTTTAGCTTTTGAAGCTACCTTTTCTGCAGCTCCCTCTGCTTGAGTTTTTGTATCGCCAGTTAGTTTACCAAAACCTTCTTTAACAGAACCTTTAGCTTGGTTGAATTTTTCTTCGATTGACATGGGGGATACCTCCGTTAAATTTTTGAATTATCTAAACTAATACTCAATGAAAATCAAAGAGCAAACTAGGAAGCTAGCCGAAGGCTGTACTCTAGTACGGCAAGGCGAAGCTGACGTGGTTTGAATTTGATTTTTGAAGAGTATAAATCAGATATTAATTTAAGTATATACCCTTTTATGCTAAAAAGCAAAAAACTGACACGAAAAGCATCAGTTTATTTTTTTAATAGGTTACAATATTCAATTGACCTTTATCATATTCAGCGATAAAGATATTTGAGACTTCTTCGAAACCTTCTTCTTTCAATTTCTCAGTTAGCCACTCCTCGGATTTGCCAATGGTTTCTAGGATTTCAACTTGGACAACACCGTCTGTAATGACTGGGTACTTAGGATTTTCGTCACCCATTCTTACAACAATTAGCTGTCCATTTTGCTCAATCACAGCTCTCTTGACATCCTTCAGTTGGAAGATTCCTTGAGAGCGCAATTTAAGAGCTACATCTGCAGCCGCAAGACCTTTTGAGCGACAGGCTTCAGGATCTAACTTACCATTTTTAATGATAATAGTTGGTTTCCCGTCAATCAGATGTTTGATGAAGGAAACATTGGTATTCAACCATTTAAGGAGTAAAATGAGAATAGTCCAAATAATGAGGATAACAATGTATTGGATGATGGTAATCGAGCTATTGTAGATAACCCCACCGATAATACCCCCGAGAACAAAGTTCTGGATTTGGTCCACTGCAGAACTTGGTGCTAGATTTCCTTTACCTGTTACGTTAATAACAAAAACAAGAGAAAGAAGCCCCAAGGCCAATTTAATTGCAATTGTAGCAAAAAAGCTTATCATTTTTCAACCTCCACGAGTTCAACATCTGATTTATAGAGTTCCATTTTTTCTAATAAATAGCTATCTTGGTCAGTCCCGCTAATGGCACGATAAAAATGTTCGCCAACCTTAATAATAGCTCCATCAGTTACTGCTGAGGTATTGACATAGACCTCTTTTTTATCTACACCTAATTCTTTTGAAACGACTTCGATAAAGTTTAGGGAAGAGCGGAATTGATTATCATTGGATTGACTGTTTTGAAGATTCGTAATGCTTATCAAAACGAATGCGATTAAGGTCAAAATAGAAATGAGCGATAATTCACGGAACTTGCTCCCTTTTTTATCTTTGAAAGCTTTAAATGCAAAAAATCCAGTCACGATCAGCAGTAAAGCTGATACGATAATCATGGCCCAATTCTGTTGACTGATCTGACTGAGCACATAGTCATAGGAATAGAATTTCATAAGATTTCTCCCTTTTTCAAATTCAATCTATTATAAGATAATTCCTAAGCTATAGCAAGTTTATTATGACGAAAAAAGCATTTAATTGTTGTTTCCTACTTAAGGTAGGTTTTTTCTGATTTGACTTAGGCTTCCGTCTTGACTTTCGTTTTGCTTTTGTTATAATAGTACAAATTTAGAGGAGGTACTCTATGATTCAAAAACATGCCATTCCTATTTTAGAGTTTGATGATAATCCTCAGGCAGTCATCATGCCAAATCACGAAGGATTAGATTTACAGTTGCCAAAGAAGTGCATCTATGCATTTTTGGAGGAGGAGATTGACCGCTTTGCTCAGGAAGTAGAGGCGGAGTGCGTTGGGGAGTTTGTGTCTGCCACTAAAACCTATCCTGTTTATGTCATGAGTTACAAGGGTGAGGAAGTATGTCTGGCTCAGGCTCCTGTTGGTTCTGCCCCTGCGGCCCAGTTTATGGATTGGTTGATTGGTTACGGTGTGGAGAAAATCATCTCCACGGGAACCTGCGGGGTGCTGAGTAATATAGAAGAAAATGCTTTTCTAGTTCCAGTTCGAGTCCTACGCGATGAAGGAGCCAGCTATCATTATGCATCCCCTTCTCGTTATATGGATGTGCATGTTCAAGCAATTTCTGCTATCGAGCAAGTCTTGGAACAACTAGGTGTCCCTTACGAAGAAGTCATGACTTGGTCGACAGACGGATTTTACCGAGAAACAGCTGAAAAAGTTGCTTATCGCAAGGAAGAAGGCTGCGTAGTTGTGGAGATGGAGTGTGCAGCTCTTGCGGCAGTAGCTCAGCTTCGCGGAGCAGTTTGGGGTGAGTTGTTGTTTACGGCAGATTCTTTGGCAGATCTTGATAACTATGACCAACGCGATTGGGGTGCAGAAGCTTTTGATAAGGCGCTAGGTATCTGCCTTGAGATCGTTAGTCATATGTGAGTATTCTCAGATTTTTGTGGTACAATGTAGCTATGTTATTAAAATCAATTGTTGAAAAAATAAATACCATTCTAGGGCGTTTATCACCCGCTCGGAGAATCTTTTTAAGTTTTGCTTTGGTTATCCTCTTGGGGTCTCTCCTTTTGAGTCTGCCATTTGTACAATCTCCAACATCTCATGCCGGTTACTTTGATCATTTATTTACAGCCGTATCTATGGTCTGTGTGACAGGACTTTTTACCTTACCTGTCGCTTCGACCTACAATGTCTGGGGGCAGCTGATCTGTATGTTCTTGATTCAGATTGGTGGTTTGGGTCTCATGACCTTTATCGGAATTTTCTATATCCAGGGCAAGCAAAAACTCAGTCTTCGAGGTCGAGAAACGATTCTGGAGAGCTTTAGCTTCGAAGAAACCCAGTCTCTGAGGGATTTTCTACGTTCCATCTTCGTGACGACTTTTCTAGTAGAAGGATTCGGAGCCTTTCTGCTAAGTTTTCGTTTTGTCCCCGAGTTTGGTTGGGGGCGGGGACTTTTTACTTCCATTTTCGTAGCTATTTCAGCTTTCTGTAATGCTGGATTTGATAATTTTGGAAGTACAAGTTTAGTAGCTTTTCAAACTGATCCTTTGATTAATTTAGTGATTGCAGGATTGATTATTACAGGTGGCCTAGGTTTCATGGTCTGGTTCGACTTGGCTACCCAATTAGGAAAGAAGAAAAAGCGTCGTCTTCGTTTCCATACTAAGCTAGTCCTCTTCTTAACAGTGGGGATTTTATTTGCTGGAACAGTTTCAACCCTCTTGATAGAGTGGAACAATTCGGGAACGATTGGCAATCTCAGTTTCCCAGATAAATTGCTGGTTAGTTTCTTCCAAACTGTCAGCATGCGGACGGCAGGATTTGCTTCTGTTGATTTTACTCAGGCTAGGCCTGTTACCTTGATGATCTATATTTTGCAGATGTTTCTGGGTGGGGCACCTGGCGGTACAGCAGGGGGACTAAAAATCACAACCTTCTTTGTCTTGTTGGTATTCGCACGCAGTGAACTTTTAGGGTTACCTCATGCAAATGTGGCTAGAAGAACAATTGAACCTCGGACAGTTCAAAAATCATTCAGTGTTTTTATCATCTTCTTGATAACTTTTTTATCGGGCTTAATCTTAGTAGGAATAACAGCCGAGGGGAATCCGCGCTTTATCTACATTATATTTGAAACAATTTCTGCTCTTGCTACGGTTGGAGTAACTGCTAATTTGACACCAGAGTTAGGTAAGCTAGCGCTTAGTGTCATCATGCTACTGATGTTTATTGGGCGAATCGGACCTCTGACGCTATTAGTTAGTTTGGCTGAGTATCAACCAGATAAGAAAGATATGATCCACTATATGAAAGCAGATATTACCATAGGATAAGAAAGGATAAACTATGTCAGATCGGACAATCGGAATTTTAGGCTTGGGTATTTTTGGGAGTAGTGTTCTGGCTGCTCTCGCCAAGCATGATATAAATATTATCGCTATTGACAACCATGAGGAACGAATCAATCAATTTGAACCAGTCTTGGTGCGTGGTGTTGTTGGAGATATCACAGATGAGGACCTCTTGCTATCAGCTGGAATTGATACCTGCGATACCGTAGTCGTCGCAACTGGTGAAAATCTAGAGTCTAGTGTTCTTGCAGTCATGCATTGCAAGAGTCTAGGGGTACCGACTGTTATTGCTAAGGTTAAAAGCCATACAGCAAAAAAAGTCCTTGAAAAAATCGGTGCAGACTCAGTCATTTCACCAGAGTTTGAGATGGGTCGTTCGTTGGCACAGACGATTCTCTTTAATAACAGTGTAGATGTCTTTCAGTTGGACAAGAATGTCTCGATTGTCGAGATGAAAATTCCACAATCGTGGTCAGGTAAGAGTCTAAGTCAACTTGATCTTCGAGGACGGTACAATCTCAATATCCTCGGTTTTCGTGGCTACGAAAATGCTCCCTTAGATGTACAGTTTGGACCAAATGATTTATTAAAACCGGATACCTATATCATGGCGGTGATTAATAACCAATATTTGGATACCCTAGCAAGCCTTAGTGAGTAGAAGAGGAATGACTATTCTTTTTTCAACGACTATTGAGTCAATATAAGTATTTTATAAGAGGGATTTAAGAAAAATTTTAACTTTTTCTTAATCCTTTTTAATTTTAGGAGATTATACTAGAGTCATCAAATAAAGAAAAACTCTAAGGAAAATCCTATGAAATTCAATCCAAATCAAAGATATACTCGTTGGTCTATTCGCCGTCTCAGTGTCGGTGTTGCCTCAGTTGTTGTGGCCAGTGGCTTCTTTGTCCTAGTTGGTCAACCAAGTTCCGCACGTGCCGATGTAGTCAATCCCACCCCTACTCAAGTCGTGCCAGACGCAACTTCAGTGAGTGCAAAGAGTGACTTACCAGTAGAGCTTCTCAAAGAAGCAGTCGATACAGCTCTTCCTTCAGAACAGGTAGACTCAACACCTAAAGCAAGCTTGGATGCTACAAGCTCTCCAGAAAAAGTGAATGTAGCTGATAAAGACCAAGTGGTAGTGCCAAAAGAAGAAGTGCAAGCAAAACCAGAATCTAAGAAAGAAACAGAAGATGCGGTTAAACCTGCGACAAATCCTGCGCCTACAGTTTCTGGACAAGACCGTGAAGCAAATGAAGCTCAACCAGCAACTACTCCAGCTGAAGTTCAAAAAGGCGTAGCCGACAACACTAAAGACACAATAGATGTTCCAGCTACTTACTTGGACAAGGCCAACTTCCCAGGCCCATTCACAGCCGGCGTCAACCAAGTCATTCCATACGAATTCTTCGCTGGTGATGGTATGTTGACCCGTCTTATCTTGAAAGCTTCAGACAAGGCCCCATGGTCAGACAACGGTTCAGCTAAAAATCCCGCCCTTCCACCAGTAGAAAAATTGGGCAAAGGTCTCTACTTCTATGAAGTGGATTTGGCAGGTACCCAAGGTAAATCTGATAAAGAGCTGCTTGACCTATTAAAACAAAACGGTACTCAAAGTTATAAAGCTACTATTAAAGTGTACGGTGCAAAAGATGGCAAGGCCGATTTGAGCAATCTTGTAGCGACTAAGGATTTGGATGTCAAGTTGAATGGCTTGACTACTCCAGCTGAAGTTCAAAAAGGTGTGGCTGACAACACCAAAGACACAGTAGACGTCCCAGCCACTTACTTGGGCAAGGCTAATTACCCAGGTCCATTCACAGCCGGTGTCAATCAAGTCATTCCATACGAATTCTTCGCAGGTGATGGTATGTTGACCCGCCTCATCTTGAAAGCCTCTGACAAGGCCCCATGGTCAGACAACGGTTCAGCTAAAAATCCCGCCCTTCCACCAGTAGAGAAATTGGGCAAAGGCCTCTACTTCTATGAAGTGGATTTGGCCGGCACTCAAGGAAAATCTGATAAAAAGCTTCTTGATTTCTTGAAACAAAACGGCACTCAAAGTTACAAGGCAACTATCAAAGTGTACGGTGCTAAAGATGGCAAGGCCGACTTGAGCAATCTCGTAGCGACTAAGGATTTGGATGTCAATTTGAATGGCTTGACTACACCAGCTGAAGTCCAAAAAGGTGTGGCTGACAATACTAAAGACACAGTAGATGTTCCAGCTACATACTTGGACAAAGCTAATTTCCCCGGCCCATTCACAGCAGGTGTCAACCAAGTCATTCCATACGAATTCTTTGCTGGTGACGGTATGTTAACCCGCCTTATCTTGAAAGCTTCTGACAAGGCCCCATGGTCAGACAACGGTTCAGCTAAAAATCCCACTCTCCCACCAGTAGAAAAATTAGGCAAAGGCCTTTACTTCTATGAAGTGGATTTGGCAGGCACCCAAGGTAAATCTGATAAAGAGCTTCTAGACCTCTTGAAACAAAACGGCACTCAAAGCTATAAAGCAACTATCAAAGTGTACGGTGCCAAAGATGGCAAGGCAGACTTGAGCAATCTTGTAGCGACTAAAGATTTGACAGTGAACTTGAATGGACATCAGTCTCTTGTTCCGATGCAGTCAGGTTCCGTCCCATCTTCTAATGGTTCAGCTATGCCGGCTCCAATGATGAATAGTCATCAAGATGCGTCTAAGATGAACGCTCAAATGCCAAGTGCTAATCAAGATGAGATGAAATCTAAAATGCCAGCTACTAGCCAGGATAAGATGATGCCTAATAAAGAGCAAGATAAAACCATGAATGCTAGCCAGCCTATGGCAACACCAAGTATGAAACAAGATCAAGTTCCAGCAGCCACAAGCAAAATGCCTGATGAAGGCAAGATGGCATCTAATAACAAGATGTCAAGTCCGATGATGGCTGATCAAATGAAAGGCAAAAAAGACATGCTTCCATATACTGGTGAAGCCCAAACATCAATGGCTCCTATTGGCTTCCTTGGACTCGCCTTGGCCGGACTACTAGGTGGCCTCAGTTTGAAAGCTAAAAAAGAGGAAAATGACTAGTCTAGCTACAGACTTTCTATCTAGGATTTGAAAAATCCAGATATAGTTTAGAATGTTCGTAAAGCGATTAAAATAGTGTTATACTATTGTAGTATAGCACTGTTTTTTTCAAAGGAGAGACAGATGGGAAAGACCATTTTACTCGTTGACGACGAGGTAGAAATCACAGATATTCATCAACGCTATCTGGTTCAGGCAGGGTATCAGGTTTTGGTGGCTCATGATGGAGTAGAGGCCTTGGAAATCTTCAAGCGAAAACCGATTGATTTGATTATTACAGATATCATGATGCCTCGGATGGATGGTTATGATTTGATTAGTGAGGTTCAGTATCAATCTCCAGATCAGCCTTTTCTATTTATTACAGCTAAGACAAGCGAGCAGGATAAGATTTACGGCCTGAGCTTGGGGGCAGATGACTTTATTGCCAAGCCCTTTAGCCCTCGTGAGCTGGTTTTGCGTGTCCACAATATCTTGCGTCGCCTTCATCGTGGAGGTGAGACAGAAGTCGTCAGTCTCGGGGATTTACGGATGAATCACGGTAGCCATGAGGCTCAAGTCGGAGATGTAGCACTTGATTTGACAGTCAAATCCTTCGAGCTTTTATGGATTTTAGCCAGCAATCCAAAGCGAGTTTTCTCTAAGACAGATCTCTATGAAAAGGTCTGGCAAGAAGACTATGTGGATGATACCAATACCTTAAATGTTCATATTCATGCTCTTCGACAGGAGTTAGCTAAATATGCTAGTGCAGAAACGCCCACCATAAAAACAGTTTGGGGCTTGGGCTACAAAATTGAGAAAGCACGAGGTAGTCAATGAAATTAAAAAGTTATATCCTAGTGGGTTATATCATTTCAACACTCCTAACGATTATCGTAGTTTTTTGGGCAGTCCAGCGAATGTTAATTGAAGAAAGAGAGATTTATTTCCTGATTGGCATGACTCTAATCGCAAGTTTTGTCGGTGCTGGGATTAGTCTCTTTCTCCTATCACCAGTCTTTACTTCATTGGGTAAACTCAAGGAACATGCCAAGCGAGTAGCGGACAAGGACTTTTCTTCAAATCTGGAGGTTCAAGGGCCTGTGGAATTTCAGCAATTAGGCCAAGCCTTCAATGAAATGTCCCATGATTTGCAGGCCACCTTTGATTCCTTGGAAGAAAGCGAGCAGGAAAAGGGCTTGATGATTGCCCAGCTATCGCATGATATCAAGACTCCAATCACTTCAATCCAAGCGACGGTAGAAGGAATTTTGGATGGAGTTATCAAGGAAGGAGAACAAGCCCATTATTTAGCAACCATTGGACGCCAGACAGAACGGCTTAATAAACTGGTTGAAGAGTTGAATTTTTTGACCCTAAATACAGCTAGAAATCAGGTGGAAACGACCAGCAAGGACAGTATTTTTCTGGACCAGCTCTTGATTGAGTGCATGAGTGAATTTCAGTTCTTGATTGAGCAGGAGGAACGAGATGTCCATTTGCAGGTAATCCCAGAGTCTGCCCGGATTGAGGGAGATTATGCTAAACTTTCTCGTATCTTGGTGAATCTGGTCAATAATGCTTTTAAATACTCAGCTCCAGGAACCAAGCTGGGAGTGGTGGCCAAGCTGGAGGATAGCCAGCTTTCAATCAGTGTGACCGATGAGGGACAGGGCATTGCCCCAGAGGATTTAAAGAATATTTTCAAACGCCTTTATCGTGTAGAAACTTCTCGTAACATGAAAACAGGTGGTCATGGCTTAGGGCTTGCAATTGCGCGTGAATTAGCCCATCAATTGGGTGGAGAAATCACAGTCAGTAGCCAGTACGGTCTAGGAAGCACCTTTACCCTCGTCCTCAACCTCTCTGGCAATGAAAATAAAGCTTAAAACCCCTTTACAAATCTAGCCATTCATGGTAAAATGGATTTTGTGTGAAATATCAGCAGGAAAGCATGAAGCTCGTCAACAGGTGTCTTATGATAAGTAACCTTGGCTGTTTAGGCGAAGGGCATCTGCACGAATCAGGGCTTTCTAAGTGACTATTTCCACCGAAATATTATTTATATCAGGAGGACATTCACATGTCACGTTATACAGGACCATCTTGGAAACAAGCTCGTCGCCTTGGCCTTTCACTTACAGGTACAGGTAAAGAATTGGCACGTCGTAACTACGTACCAGGACAACACGGACCAAACAACCGTTCTAAATTGTCAGAATACGGTTTGCAATTGGCTGAAAAACAAAAACTTCGTTTCACTTACGGTGTAGGTGAAAAACAATTCCGTAACTTGTTCGTACAAGCTACAAAAATCAAAGGCGGAATCCTAGGTTTCAACTTCATGCTTCTTTTGGAACGTCGTTTGGATAACGTTGTTTACCGTCTTGGTCTTGCAACTACTCGTCGTCAAGCTCGTCAATTCGTAAACCACGGTCACATCCTTGTTGACGGAAAACGCGTTGATATCCCATCATACCGCGTAACTCCAGGTCAAGTGATCTCAGTTCGTGAAAAATCATTGAAAGTTCCAGCTATCCTTGAAGCAGTAGAAGCTACTCTTGGACGTCCAGCATTCGTATCATTCG
This sequence comes from Streptococcus fermentans, assembly GCF_040888305.1. Lineage (NCBI taxonomy): Bacteria > Bacillati > Bacillota > Bacilli > Lactobacillales > Streptococcaceae > Streptococcus > Streptococcus fermentans. The sequence goes on from NZ_JBFNFG010000011.1 coordinate 58,663, forward strand.
ACGCTGAAAAATTGGAAGGTTCATTGACTCGCTTGCCAGAACGCGACGAAATCAACCCAGAAATCAACGAAGCACTTGTCGTTGAATTCTACAACAAAATGCTTTAATTTTAAGAAATATCTTACAGAAAGCCTACAACAGTGGGCTTTTTGCTTTGTCTGAAAATTAGATTATGAAAAACTAGCCAGCTTTACGTGAATTACAAACTTATAATCAATAACACTACAGACTCAAAAAACACAAGACAGAAACCAAAGCCCTTCTTTCCTCCTTTCTCTGCTAT
>NZ_JBFNFG010000012.1:0-35038 GCF_040888305.1 Streptococcus fermentans
CATAATATCTATAGGGGATTTACCCACTACAAATATTATAGAGCCCAAAAAACCTGCCCAATGTGGCAGGTTTTCGTCTAAATATCTAACTTCGTAACAGTGAACTTGATATGCGAATAGTCTTTCTCGATATCCTTATCTACCATAAAGGCAGTTGCATCCTTCTTGACCTGTACCAAGTCAATATTCTGTGCTTGAGCGGCATAGACACAGCCACAGTAGCATTGGCGATAAATGTCATACTCTTCACACATTTCTACAGAGCGTTTATAGCCTTGATTTTTCTTAAAATCACTCGGAAGATAATGAGTGGTGTAGATTTTCTGCACATCAATCCCGATACTATTGATGGTTTGTGAATTTTTGTGAGGACTGATAGTCAAGGCAGAACCGAAGTAGTCAAATCCTAAGTCCATGGCCACCTGTGCTGTCTTATCCAGACGATAGTCAAAACAAACCTTACAACGATCGCCACCTTCAGGTTCTTCTTCCAAACCTCTGACCAGCTGACGGTATTCGTTGGGTTCATAGGGTGCTTCTAGATACTGAACCTTGTTGCCAGTTCGTTCATTGAAATCACTGACAAATTTTTTGGTCACATAGGCACGCTTATGATACTCTGCTTTGGGATGGATATTTGAATTAGCAAAATAAATGGTCACATCTGCATATTTGGTCAAATACTCTAGAGTGTATGTACTACATGGAGCACAACAGACGTGCATGAGAATAGTTGGTCTTTCTTCATTTTTTTCCCAAACTTGAACCATCTTTTGCATGACACGGTCATAGTTGATCTTTTGATTGGGATTCATCTTGCTTAGAATTTCTTCTACATCAATCATGCTCTTCTCCTTTTCTTCTTGTTATTGTACCACAGGATGCTCCTTTGGGCAAATAGGGTTTCATGCTTTATTCAGTTATTAAGTCCTGATTTAATAGCTTGCCCATCCTTTTTAGACCAATTCTTAAGATAGGATAGGTTAATAGTAAGATAAGACCTAGAACTAAAAAGACAGCTACCAGACCCCAACGATCAATCAACCAACCTGTCAATGGGAAAATGACAATCATAGATAAACTAAAGAGCATAGAATTGATACTAAGCATAGTTGCTCTTACACTGGACGGTAAATAGCCTTGTAAGTCATTAAAATAGATTGGTTGATAAACTGCATAGAGTGTATCGGTTAAAAGATATACAAGAAGAAAAGCAAAGGGAGTTCCAAAAAACACCAATAGTAAGGCCAAGCCCGTTAGTGCAACAAGAGTCGGAAAAACTCGATTGCTATTCCATTTTTTTCCGATTTGACTAGCTACATAAACTGCTATAAGATTTAAGCCACTACCAATCAGCATGACCAGCGATACCTGCCATCCAGCTAAGTCACTTATTTTCTGCTGATAGTAAAAGTAAAACATACACATGAGTGTTCCGACTAGCTGATAAGTCATCATCCAATAAAAGAGTACTGGTTTTTCATGCCATTCTTTTCGAACTTGCAGGACAATCGTTTTAAAGGTTAAGACTTCATTTTTTTCTCTCTTAGCCATTGGTTCTTTCATAAAATAAATCAAAATGATAGAAAGAAATGATAATCCAATAGCAATTAGATAGGTCCAAGCCAATGCTCCGTGAATAAAGAAGCCTGCCACAACTGTACCTAGGGTTCGGGTGACTTCTGCCACACCAGACAAAAAGCTCGAAATCTGAAGATATCGGTCCTTTTGACCCGCTTCTACCGCAGAATCATATAAGAAAGCGGTGCTGGTTCCCGAGTCAAAATTATAGGACCAAGCACTAACCATCATGGCAAGAGCATAAATCCAAAAATTCCCTTGACCAAGTAAAATCAAGATAGAGGATACAATACTGGCCAAGCGAGCCAAATAGAGATTGGTCTTGTAGCTAAATCGATCGGCCAACATACCAGACGGGATTTCACACAAGAGACTTGTACCGTGAAAGATACTTTCTAATAGACCAATTTGAAGTAAGGAAAGACCGTTTTGAATGAAAAATAAAATCCAAAAACTGGTGATTCCAAAATAAGAAGTGAATTCCAGACCTGCTAGGAGTGGAATATTGCGTTTGTAAGTTCTTTTAAACATCGTTTTCTCTCTTTCAATATATAATATGAGTTTTTCTAAAAGACTTACTTAGAGTTGCCTACATTTTCTCCACCTCTTTCATTTAAAGTAAAAACGCCAACTGGCGTTTTATATAGTTATTAAGGTTTGATACGGTGCAACATACGTGGGAATGGAATTGCTTCACGGATGTGTTTTGTTCCTGCTGCAAAGGTTACCATACGTTCGATACCGATACCAAATCCACCATGTGGGACTGTACCATATTTACGAAGGTCAAGGTAGAATTCATATTCTGTACGATCCATACCGAGTGATTCCATCTTCGCAACAAGGGCATCGTAGTCTTCTTCACGCATTGAACCACCGATGATTTCTCCGTAACCTTCTGGTGCGAGTAAGTCTGCACAAAGGACGCGGTCTGGGTTACCAGGAACAGGTTTCATGTAGAAGGCCTTGATGTCTGCTGGATAGTTCATGACAAAGGTTGGTACACCAAAGTGGTTTGAAATCCATGTTTCGTGTGGTGAACCAAAGTCATCACCATGTTCAAGATGCTCGTAGTCTGCATCTTCATCATTTTCATGCTCTTGCAAAAGGTCAATGGCTTGATCGTAAGTGATACGTTTGAATGGTTCAGCAATATAGCGTTTCAAAAGCTCCGTATCACGCTCCAATGTTTCCAAGGCTTGAGGCGCACGATCCAAAACACCTTGAAGAAGAGCTTTGACATAAGCTTCTTGCAAGTCAAGTGATTCATCGTGTGTTAAGTAAGAGTACTCAGCGTCCATCATCCAGAACTCAGTCAAGTGACGGCGAGTCTTAGATTTCTCCGCACGGAATACTGGACCAAAGTCAAAGACACGACCAAGAGCCATAGCACCGGCTTCAAGGTAAAGTTGACCAGATTGACTCAAGTATGCTGGTGTTCCGAAGTAGTCTGTTTCAAAAAGTTCTGTAGAATCTTCTGCAGCATTTCCTGAAAGAATTGGGCTATCAAACTTCATGAAGCCATTTTTATCAAAGAATTCATAAGTTGCATAGATGATAGCATTACGGATTTGCATGACAGCTACTTGTTTGCGTGAACGCAGCCACAAGTGACGGTTATCCATCAAGAAGTCTGTTCCGTGCTCTTTTGGAGTGATTGGGTAATCTTGAGATTCACCGATCACTTCGATGTCTGTAATATCCAACTCGTAACCAAATTTAGAACGCTCGTCTTCTTTGACAATCCCTGTCACGAAAACAGATGTTTCTTGACTTAGACGTTTGATGGTGTCAAATTTTTCAAGACCTACTTCTTCTCCAAATTTTTCGATAAAGTTTGGTTTAAAAGCTACACCTTGGAAAAAGGCTGTTCCATCACGCAATTGTAAGAAGGCAATTTTCCCTTTTCCTGATTTGTTGGCAACCCAAGCACCGATAGTGACTTCTTGACCAACGTAATCTTTTACTTCGATAATTGTTACACGTTTTGTCATCATTTATCTTCCTTTTTTCGTTTAACTTGTCCAAAGACATTATTACTCATTATTGTACCACAAATAATGCCTGATAGCTAGCTAGTTTGACAGAAATTCCTAAGTTTTTAGCTACAAAAACCTCCGCCAAAAGGACGGAGGTTTAACTTCTTATTTATCCATAAATCGATGCAAACGACGAATGGCTTCCTTAAGAGTTTCCAAGTCTGTCGCATAACTGAGACGAACATTCTCTGGTGCTCCAAATCCAGCACCTGTAATCAAGGCCAGACCAACTTCCTCAAGGATAGCCGTTGTAAATGCTGTTACATCGGTATAACTTTTCATCTCCATAGCCTTTTTAACATTTGGGAAGAGATAGAAAGCTCCTTGTGGTTTGACAACCTCAAAGCCAGGGACTTCACACAAGAGTGGATAGATGGTATTCAAACGTTCTTCAAATGCTTGACGCATAACTTCCACAGAATCTTGCGGTCCAGTTAGCGCTTCAATCGTTGCATATTGAGACACCGCAGTCAAGTTTGAAGTCGTTTGACCTGTTAGTTTGCTCATAGCAGCAATGATTTCTGGATCACCTACTGCATAACCTACACGCCAACCTGTCATGGCATAAGCTTTTGATACACCGTTAATGACAATGGTTTGCTTGCGAATGGCTTCTGATAGACTAGAGATTGGCACAAACTCATTTCCGTTATAGACCAAACGACCATAAATATCATCTGCTAGGATGAGAATATCGTGTTCAACAGCCCAATTTCCAATGGCCAAGAGTTCCTCACGAGAATAAATCATCCCAGTCGGATTAGATGGTGAGTTAAGAACCAAAACCTTGGTCTTATCTGTGCGAGCTGCTTCTAATTGCTCCACAGTTACTTTAAAGTGATTGTCTTCTTTGGCTTGGACAAATACTGGAACACCTTCTGCCATCTTAACCTGATCCCCATAACTAACCCAGTAAGGTGTTGGAATAATAACCTCATCTCCAGGATTAACCACAGCCATAAAGAAAGTATAAAGGGAAAACTTGGCACCTGTAGCAAAAGTGACTTCGTTAGCCGCTACGGAATAACCATAATAACGCTCAAAATAGGTATTGACCGCTGCTTTTAACTCAGGCAAACCTGAAGCTACCGTATAGAAAGAAGCACGTCCATCTCGAATGGCTGCAACAGCAGCATCTTGAATATTTTCAGGAGTATGAAAATCGGGCTGACCTAAAGTTAAGAAAAGAACATCTTTTCCTTCAGCCTTTAATTTCTTTGCTCTTGCATCACTAGCCAGAGTGACGCTTTCTTCCATTTCTAAGACACGTTTAGATAATTTCATAGCTTCTCCTTTTCGATTAGGGCACCAGTTTCAAAATCCACTAGATAGTAGTCTCCACCAGACTTGATTTCCCAGACGGGTTTATCAGCATACCGTCCAAAGGTAATCGTGTCAATCTCAGTTGCTCCTTTTTCTCTGACAACTGCTTCTGCTTTTTCTTGTGAAGTGCCACTTTCTAGTTGATACACATAGATTTTTTGACTATTTTTCTCAATTAAAACAGCTACTGGCTTTTGATTCTTGTCTTGGCCAAGGACACTATAATAGCTCTCTAAACCATTGAAGAAATCAACCTGACTGACCGTTTCTAGATTCGCATACTGCTTGGTAAGTTTTTCCCCTTCTACCTTCGCTGTCTGATAAGGCTTCATGCTAAGCCACACCAAATAGAGAAAGGAAGAGGTCACAACTAGAGCCAGCAGGGTCATACCAATACCGTACTGAAATAATAAGAAATTTTTTTCTTTTTTCTGTCTCATTTTCACTCGTCTATTTTACCATCTATCCAAGTGAATTACAAGTGAATAAAGGAGGGGGATTTGTCTCGGAACTTCTCTTATGACAGGAATATATGACGCTTGAATCATTGATTTCACAGACTTTTCCTAATCTCTACTCCTAAAAATAATCTTGACTATCATCGATTTTATTTTCTGGGCAAATTTCTTGCAAATAATTTCGTTTTGTTGTAACATTGCTTGCAACAACAGAGAAAGCTCTGATTAAAATATAAAGGAGACTCCCTATGTCTAAAAAAGTATTATTTATCGTTGGTTCACTTCGTGAAGGTTCCTTCAACCACCAAATGGCGCTAGAAGCCGAAAAAGCTCTTGCAGGTAAAGCTGAGGTTAGCTACCTTGACTACTCAGCAATCCCACTTTTTAACCAAGAACTTGAAGTTCCAACTCTTCCAGCTGTAGCAGCAGCTCGTGAAGCTGTTCTGGCTGCTGATGCTATCTGGATTTTCTCTCCAGTTTACAACTTCTCAATTCCTGGAACAGTGAAAAACTTGCTTGACTGGCTTTCACGCGCAATTGACTTGTCTGATACACGCGGAGCATCTGCTCTTCAAGATAAAATCGTCACTGTATCTTCAGTAGCAAATGCAGGTCATGAACAACTCTTTGCAATCTACAAAGACCTCTTGCCATTCATCCGTACACAAGTTGTTGGTGAATTCACTGCAGCTCGTGTCAATGATTCTGCTTGGGTAGATGGCAAATTAGTCCTTGAAGACAGTGTTGCTACTTCACTAAAACAACAAGCTGAAGACTTGGTTCAAGCTATTCAATAATTGAATGAAAAAAAGATAGTAGAAAATGTTAGTTTCTACTATCTTTTTCTTAATCAACTAATTCATCAATCATACTATGTTTTAGTGGTAAACTACACATCACTAAAAGGAAAATAAAGGATGATTGAATCCAAAATAGCGCCAAATCAAAAATTCCGTGCACAGCTACTACTGTCAAGAAAGAGAGGTAAAGTCCAAGGATAGGACGCTTACTAGGTACTTGACTCATATCAATCAACATTCGTACTGGAGTGGCAGAAGCAATCCCCAAGAGAACGGTACCAACAACTCCATAACTCAAAATCGTATCTATATAAATACTATGAGCATGTTCATGATAAGGTGCTCCAATACGAGGGAAAGAGTGCATGTAGGTTAGTGGTCCTTCACCCCAGAATGGATTTTGTTTAAACAAGGCCATTCCAGCATTCCAGATAGAAACACGCTCTTCCATAGATGAATCTAAGGTTCCCATTCGAACACCCAAATCACTTGAAAATAGAAAGGCTAAACCAACCCCAAAAACTCCAATACTAAGCCAGAAAGCACGCCAGTTCTTAATGGTTGTGAAGAGATAAATAATCGCTCCAAAGATAATGGCTGGAAAAGCTGTACGATTCTGCGTAAAGTTTAAACCGAATAAATTAGCAAAGATGGCAATCATAGAAAAGATTCGTAACCACCTTAACTTAGTTGTGCTAATCAGATAAAAACCAATCATGATACAGAAACAACAGATAATTCCATAGTAATTGGGATTAAAGAAGGCAACTTCCGCTCGATTTTGATGCCAAACCTGCATTCTTGGTGAGAGGAAGGTATAATCAAATTTCTTTACAATTTGGAAATGTTCCAAGGCTGCAAAGACTGCTGCCAAGACACTCGAGGCTAAAACTCCTTCAATCGTCAACCTAAAAAATTTAGGAGTCAATTGAGATTGGTAATAGTAAAAGAAGATTGCAAACAGAAACATTGCAACTGAGGCAACTACTCCCATCACATTTTGTGCTAGAAGAGAAATTGCAGTGCTATAGGCAATAAAAAAGAGCAAAACAGGGTGTTGAGACAAACGTTTCAAGATCCCCTTCATCTCCCCAGTATATACTAACCAAAGTAAGTAAGAGATAAAAATAATAACAAAAAGATAAAAAGGGAGAAAAATACTCAGAATAACTCCTAAAAGAAGTCCTTCTTGTTTCGATAAACTTTTTAACTTTTCAATGACACCTATTGATTTCACAACAGATCCTTTCCTTCTGAATATCACATTCAGATAAATAAGCTATTAAAACATTTTACCATTTTTCAAGCGATTTGAAAACCTCTTTACCTCTATACTCCTAACTAAAACTGGGTAAAATTTTATAGTTAGCTAAGATTACTCTAAAAAACGCTCTCCCTTTTTTAAAAATATGGTACAATAAATCTAATTATTCCAGAAAGGGTCTAGCATGAAATCCTACCAAGAAGTCTATAAAATACTAGTTACTGAGACTGATTATCTAAGCGGAGAAAAAATAGCTGAGAGATTAAACCTATCTCGAACTTCAGTATGGAAAGCTATCCAACGTCTCCAGCAAGAGGGACTGGAGATTGACAGTATCAAAAATCGTGGGTATAAACTTCTGGACGGAGACCTTATCTTGCCTCAGGAAATCGAAGCGAATAGTCCCATCACTGTCCAGTTTAAACCCTCAACAAAATCTACCCAAACTGATGCTAAAGAGGCTATGGAAGCTGGTGCCAAAGGGGATATGCTCTACCTTTCCACTAGCCAAACTATGGGACGTGGCCGTTTTCAACGTCCTTATTACTCACCTGATAAGGGGGGGATTTACATGTCCCTCCACCTACAACCCAATCTCCCTTATCAGAATCTTCCAGCCTATACACTTCTAACAGCTGGAGCTATCTACAAGGCTATCAAAAACCTTAGTTTAATCGACGTGGATATCAAGTGGGTCAATGACATTTATCTGAACCAGAAAAAAATTGCTGGTATTCTAACAGAAGCCATTACCTCCGTCGAAACTGGACTCGTTACAGATGTTATCATTGGGGTCGGGATCAACTTTTCGATCGCTGAATTTCCTAAGAATCTACAAACTAAAGCTGGAAGCTTATTTTCTCAACATACTCCCATTACTCGCAATGAATTGATTGCTGAAATTTGGAAATGTTTCTATGAAACAGAAGCCGATGAACTCCTCTATCTCTATAAAAAGCGCTCAATCGTTTTAGGAAAAGAGATTTCTTTCAAGAAGGATCAAGAAATAATCACAGGAAAAGCCTGTGACATCTCTGACCAAGGACAACTGCTGATAGAATTAGCCAAGAGTGAAAAGATTTGGCTCAATAGTGGCGAAGTTTCGCTGACTAAATGGTAGTTCTAATAGATCAAAAAAAATCGACCTTTATTATTGAAGGTCGATTTTTTGATCTGTTATTTTTTCAAACGTTCAACGTCACGCGCGATAACGAGTTCTTCATCTGTTGGAATAACCAGTACACGTACACTTGCTGCATCTGTCGAAATATCTCCGGTTGCACCAAAGACATTTTTCTCTGGATCTACATCACAACCGAACCAAGAAATCCCTGAAATAACATCTTCACGTACATTAGTAGAATTTTCACCGATACCTGCTGTGAAAATAATAGCATCTGCTCCATTTAGGACTGCAAGGTATTGACCAATATGTTTTTGGATACGGTCAACATACATTTCATAAGCCAAAGTAGCATCATGATCTCCTGCCTCCATAGCAGCAATTACATCACGCATATCACTAGACTTACCTGAAACACCCATCAACCCTGACTCACGATTGAGAATACGACTGATGTCCTCAGGCTTGTTAAAGTCCTCTGTATATTGCATTAAATAAGGAATGATGGCTGGATCAATATCCCCTGTACGAGTTCCCATCATTACACCACCAAGTGGAGTGAATCCCATTGAGGTATCAACAGATTTCCCACCCTTAACAGCTGTAATAGAGGCACCATTACCGATATGACAGGTAATCAATTTCAACCCTTCAAGTGGACGTCCCAAAACCTTCGCTGCTTCTTGAGCAACGTACTGGTGACTTGTACCGTGCGCTCCGTACTTACGAACCTTGTTTTCTGTGTAATATTTTGTTGGTAGAGGATAGCGATAAGCTTTCTCTGGCATACTTGTATGGAAGGAAGTATCAAAAACAACGACACTCGTAATATCTGGCAATAACTCCTTGAAGGCACGAATACCCGCAGCATTTGCAGGGTTGTGTAATGGAGCAAGAAGACCTAACTCTTCAACTTTTTCAATTACATCGCCTTCCACGACTGTAGACTCTTTGAAGTACTCTCCACCTGCAACAACACGGTGTCCAACACCAGTAATTTCATCATAAGCTTTGATAATATCAAAACGAATCAAGTCATCAAGCAAGATTTTTACAGCCAAGGTATGGTTTTCAATATCAAGAACTTGCTGCTCTGAACGACCATCAAACTTAACTGTGGAAACTGAATCATTCAATCCAATCCGCTCAATCAAACCTTTTGCAAGTACCTTTTCTTCTGGCATTTGGTACAGTTGCCATTTTAAGCTAGAGCTCCCAGCGTTAATTGCAATGGTTTTTGTCATAATTTATTCCCCTTTTTAAGCGTTTACAGCTATTATATCAAAATTTATACTAGATTTCATGTTCTTGAACCCAATTTTGAAAATTTTCCTTAAATTCCATCAAAATTTCAGGGTCCCGAAGACTGGCAAGTGGATAAACAAATGGCTCGATATCCTGCGCTAGCTTCTTTTGTAGAACAAAAATGGTCTTAGACTGGGCTCCTTGAGCAAATAGATCCTCTGGCAAAGTTACCATAGCCACTAGCTGAGCCTGTTCAGTTAACCATGTTTTCAGGAGGTCACTTTGAGGACTCGTCAAGAGATTGCTAGGAGCAAGGAAAATCGCGAACCCTCCCGTCTTAAGATACTTGAGAGATTGCTCCATCATCAAATGGTGAGCGTAAGTGTGTTCATCCTTAGCTGCCACTTGGTAACGTGAGGCTATTTGATCATCTGGATAGTAGCCAATCGGTAGGTCACTCACAATGACATCACTTTCTTTGAGGACCTGCGGCCGCACAGCATCACCCTGTACAAAGGCTACTTGAAGATCCATGACTTCTGCCATACTTGCCGCCAGATCAATCAAGAGATCATCAATCTCAATCCCCAGGTAGTCTACTTTTTTGTTCATAGATGTCAAGAAATTAGCACCCAGAATTCCCATCCCAGAACCCAATTCTAACAGACTCAAGGCTTCAGTTGGCCAAAGCTGCTCGATGATAAAAATCATCAAGTGACCAATCGCGTCAGGTGTAAACTGGTGATTAGCCTGAAGAGGTTCTGTTTGCGCTGCCTTCATTAACAAAAATTGATAGGTCCGTAACCACTCCTCTTTACGAAGTGCCAATCGTTTTAGGGCCTGGTTATTTTTTTTGACTTGCTCTAGATTGGTTTGACCATCTAGATAAATCCCATTTTGTTCAATCAGGGCATCGTAAAAACTTGTCGCTAAATCGTTTTGAATGATTTGGACGTTTTCCAGTAAATAAGTATATGCTTGTTCAATTTTTTCAAAATCCATACTCCTATCTTATCAAAAATAGTGTCCTTTTTCCAGATTTTCATGATTGTCAAAATGAAAAAAAGAAAACCTACCTTCTCAGTAGACTTTCTCTGTTCACTATTTATTTCCAAGCACCACTGGCATCTACATAGTAGCCGTCTGGTGTGCGTGTATTGCTAAGCATATTACCAGATGAAGCCAAATAGTACCACTTACCATTATCTTTGATCCAACCTGTTGCCATTGCACCAGAATCTTTTAGGTAATACCATGAGCCATTATCTTTGACCCAGCCTGTCACCATAGAACCTGACTTGTTTAGATAATACCAAGTACCACCATCTTTAAGCCAGCCTGTCGCCATTGAACCTGAGTCTTTTAGGTAATACCAAGAGCCGTTATCATACAACCAATCAGCCGAAATCATAGCTCCTGATGATTTAAAGGCATACCAGCTACCACCTTGGTATAACCATGTTTGATTAAACATAACCCCTTCATCATCCATAAAGTACCAGCTTCCCTGATCCTTGATCCAAGCATCTTTAACTAGTTGACCTTGTTTTTGATAATACCAGTTCTGGTGTGATTTTAACCAGCTAGCAGTTTCAAAGATTGGAGAAAGTTCTACATACGATCCACTACTATTATATTTCCGAACAATTCTTCCTGGTTTAATTAAATTAAGAGTTCCTCCTTCACGCCAGGCAACAACAGATTTTCCTGATGTTACAGTTGGAAGCGTTGCAATATAAGATTCATTTAGAGAATCCCATGAACTTTCTAAGATTTGGTCCCCATCGATAACGAAGTAACCACTCTTAGCGTCATCTGAATAAACATCATCAACTACTTTAGTGGACCAAGTCTTCACTTCGTTTCCACTCTTAGCCTCTACTACAATATCTCCACGGTATCCATAAGGGATATAAAAGTGTAGAAAACGCCCCTTATCTTCAGTTTTAGATACTGTTCTTTCCTCAGCTAAGAAGTTAGTATTTTGCTTTTCTCCATTTAAACTAACTGTCCATTCGATTTCGCTAGTACTAGGTAGATCTAACACTTTAATATTTACTTCATATCCATTATTAATTTTGCTGACTTTCCCATTCTCGTATCGAATACCACCCTTAATACGCCATACCTCTTGTAGCTCAAAAGCTTTGGCAGATTGAGGGAGAGCCAGCATAGCTAAACCTGCCAATGATAAACTAAATAGTGTAATTTTTTTCATGAGATTTCCTCCTGTTTTTATTCATGTTAATTATATCACTATGATATTTTTTTGCAAGTGATATCCTAAATTTATATAGGAAAAACCTCTGAGATGACTCTCAAAGGTTTAATCATGACTATTTACTATTTTCAACCGCTGCTGTTACAAAAGCAGTGTAGAGTTCTTCTGGGCGGTTTGGACGGCTTGATAGCTCTGGATGGTACTGACAAGCCACAAAGAATTTGTTTTCTGGAATCTCCACAATTTCGACCAAGCGATTGTCTGGTGACACTCCTGAGAAGACAAAACCTGCTCCTTCAAACTGTTCACGAAAAGCATTGTTAAACTCATAACGGTGACGGTGACGGCGTTGCACTACCTCTTTGTTATGATAAGCTGCCGCTGCCTTAGAACCACGTTTTAACTTAGAAGGATAAAGTCCCAAACGAAGGGTACCACCCATGTCCTCAACATCAATCTGATCACGCATGATATCGATGATAGGGTATTTGGTATCAGGATTTAGCTCTGCTGAATTAGCTCCTTCAAGACCTAAGACATTACGGGCAAACTCGATACAGGTCAACTGCATACCTAAGCAGACTCCAAGCATTGGTACATCATTTTCACGCGCATAGCGAATCGCTTCAATCTTACCTTCTGTTCCACGTTGACCAAAACCACCTGGCACGATGATTCCGTCAGCATCAGATAGGAGTTCTACCACATTGTCAGCTGTCACATCGTTAGCATTGACCCAATCAATCTTCACTTCTGCATCATTGGCATAACCAGAGTGTTTCAAAGCTTCAACAACTGAGATGTAGGCATCTTGCAACTCAACATACTTACCAACAAGGGCAATCTTGACTTGTTTTTTGAGATTCATGACCTTGTCAACCATAGCTGACCACTCTGTCATATCTGCTGCAGGTGCATCAATTTTCAAATGGTCACAGACAATTTGATCCATGCCTTGTGCTTGCAGATTAAGTGGGATTTGGTAAAGATGATCCACATCCAAGGACTCAATAACTGCTTCTGGCGCCACATCACAGAACTGGGCTAATTTATTTTTAATCCCTTGTCCTGCTGGTTTTTCTGTACGAATGACCAACATATTTGGCTGGATTCCCAGACCACGCAATTCTTTGACAGAGTGTTGAGTTGGTTTGGTTTTCATTTCACCAGCTGCCTTGAGGTAAGGAAGCAAGGTCGTATGGATATACATGACATTATCTGCACCCACATCTGCCTTCATCTGACGAAGAGCTTCTAAGAATGGAAGGGACTCGATATCGCCGACTGTTCCACCAACCTCTGTAATAATAACGTCAGAGTCAGTCGTTAGAGCAGCACGCTTGATTTTTTCTTTCAAAGCATCTGTAATATGAGGAATAACTTGGACAGTTGCACCCAAATACTCTCCACGGCGTTCCTTACGAAGAACTTCGCTGTAGATTTTACCAGTTGTCACGTTTGAGTATTTGTTGAGGTTGATATCGATAAAACGTTCATAGTGACCCAAGTCCAAATCTGTCTCAGCCCCATCATCAGTTACAAAGACTTCCCCGTGCTGGTAAGGGCTCATGGTTCCTGGGTCGATATTGATATAAGGGTCAAATTTTTGAATGGTCACCTTCAAACCACGGTTTTTTAAAAGACGTCCAAGACTCGCTGCAACGATCCCTTTTCCAATAGACGACACCACACCACCAGTGACAAAAATATATTTCGTAGACATAGATTCCTCTTTCTAAAATGTTCAAGGTCTTGTTCACTAACAGGGGATTGAGAAAACAAGACCTTCATCAATAATAACTACAACCCAAGAAAAAAGCTTCTTGGAAAAACAAAAATAGCTCCCTAATAACTAGGGAGCTCCGACCTCTAAAAGAGGTGCCCGAACAATATATTACCTCAAAATGAACCATTTGTCAAATAGAACAAATCGTTGACTTGGCGCATTCCAGCTTACAAAACTAATTCAGACTAATACAAAAAAGCTGGATCTAGGAAATCGAGACTTGATAGACCGATTCCAGCTCCAACTCCTTTTTATTTTTATTCTTCCTCTTCTTCAGAGTCTTCGTCGTCTTCTTCATTAAGATCGACTTCTTCATCTAGATCATCTGGGGCGATTTCATTGATTTCAGCATCGTAGGCTTCCACTTCATTCTTCTCATCATCTGGATTTTCATCATCATAAGAAAGAGCTGGATCTTCTTCGTAGGCGTCTTCATCCTCTGGATCATCTGCACTGTAATCAATAGCATCTGCATCCCCATCCATAAAGGCGTTGACACGTTTTTTCTTAGCCTTAGGTGCTACTTCTTCATCATCACTTTCTTCAAGAGCAATGATTTCCTCATCGATTTCATCCACTCCATACCATGAACGAAGGCCCCATTTGTTATCTCCAAGTGAGATAAAGCTACCGTCAAAGTTCAACTCTGTATAGAACAAAGGCAAAGCTTCACGAATATCGCTATTAGAGGTACCGAGATAGTTTTGGATTTCATTAACCAAATCACTAAAATGCATTTCGTGGTCGCGACCACGGAGTTCCAAGATGGCACGAGCCACCTCAATCATAGATAGTTCACTTTTTTCTTGCCCAGCAAATACTTCTAATTCCAAAGCGTTTCTCCTCTTTTTTTACTACTAATGCCAGAGTATATAAACTCTGGTCTCATTTTATCACGTACTCTTTATTGTACGATAATTTTCTTTATTAGTCAAAGGTTTAGAAGAAATAATATGAAATATTTCAGCGAATAAAAAGACCTGGGAGATACACTCACAGGTCCGTGACTTTATTTATAACTTAAAGCTCGTTTAAAGGTTTTCCAGATCCCCAAATCATCTGTTTGAAGGACCAAACTAGCATACATACGTCCGATAAAGGCTGTTGCAGTCACGGCAAATACAACTGTTATCGCAAGAGAAATCCAAGCTTCTAGTCCATTAGCGTATCCATTGATAGCTCTGAAAGGCATAAAGAAGGTTGAGACGAATGGAATGTAAGAACCGATTTTCAAGATCAAATTATCCCCAGAAGTTCCTAAGACAGTTACTCCAATGAAACCTACCATAATCAAAAGCATCAAAGGCGATAAAGCCTTACCAGAGTCTTCAGGTCTTGAAACCATAGAACCTAAGAAGGCAGCCAAGACCACATACATAAAAAGACTAACCAAGACAAACAACAAGGTATTGATCGAAAAGGCTTCTCCCAAGTGATTTAGAATACCTGAATTAGCCAAGATAGGCATATCCTTAAAGAATAAGATAGCTCCAAGACCACCAACGACATAAATACCAATATGAGTCAAAATGACTAGAAGTAAGGCAATCATGCGTGCATAGAAATAATGGCTAGCACGAATGCTTGAGAAGACCACTTCCATGATTTTGGTTCCTTTCTCGCTGGCTACTTCTTGAGCAGTGACACTAGCATAAGTAATCAAAATCATATAGAGGAAGAAACCCAGTCCTGCAGCCGCAAAGGTTTGAACCATCTTTTTATTTTCCTTGGCTTCATCAATCTGTTCTGTAAATTGAACCGTTTGAGCCAAGCGTTTTTCCTGTTCCTGAGACAAATTTGCTTCTGAGCGGTTGAGTTGGGATTGGAGTTCATTCAACTTAGCGGTCACTGCTAACTTAATGCCACTCTCTAGTGAAGTTTCACCATGATAGACTGCCTTAAGGACACTGTTCTCCTGGTCAATGGTTAGATAGCCTTTTATTTTTTCATCCTTGATAGCTTCTTGGGCACTCGCTTCATCCTTATAGTCAAAGTTAAGACCATTGGTCGATTTAAGTTCTTCTGTAACAAGAGGAACAGAACTAACTACTGCTACCTTACTATTTTGAGCCAAGGAAGAACCTTGGAGAACACCAATTCCTCCAGATAGACCTAAAAAGAGAAAAGGCGAAATCACCATAAAGAAGAAACTCCACGACTTGACATGTCTTAGATAGGTTTCTTTGATTACAACCCACATATTTCTCATACTTCCACCCCTGATTCTAGTTTAAAGATTTCATCGATTGTCGGCGCTTGTTGGTCAAAGGTCGCGATATATTGACCTTGGGTCAAGATTGGGAAGAGTTCCCTACCAGCACTTTCATCATCTAAAATCAACTTCCAACTACCTTGCTTGGTCAAGCTAACCTGTTTGACATGAGGAAGATTTTCCAATTCTTCCTTGCTTCGTTCACTTGACACAAAGAGACGGGTTTTACCGTATTGATTGCGGACATCTTGGACAGGTCCATGCAAGACCACACGCCCATCACGAATCATGAGGATATCATCACAAAGTTCTTCGACATTGGTCATGACATGGTCAGAAAAGATAATAGTCGCGCCACGTTCTTTTTCTTTTAGGATAACCTGCTTAAGGAGTTCGGTATTGACTGGGTCCAAACCACTAAAAGGCTCATCTAGGATAATCAAGTCGGGTTCATGAATCAGAGTAATAATCAATTGAATCTTCTGTTGATTTCCTTTTGAGAGACTCTTAATCTTGTCCGTCAGTTTTCCCTTGACTTCCAGTTTTTCCATCCATTGAGGGAGTTTTTCTTTGATTTCCTTGGTGTCCATTCCTTTTAGGGTCGCCAAGTAACGAACTTGTTCAAGGACTGTCAATTTAGGCATAAGACTACGTTCTTCAGGGAGATAACCAATGCGAGCATAAGTCTCCTGACGAATATCTTGACCATCAAGCTCAATCTCCCCTTGATAGTCTAAAAATTTCAAAATACTGTGAAAAATAGTTGTTTTCCCAGCTCCATTTTTCCCAACCAGCCCCAAAATACGACCTGGTCGTGCTTGAAAGTCAACACCAAACAAAACTTGCTTAGGTCCAAAACTTTTCTCTAGATTTCTTACTTCGAGCATCATCCACCTCCGAAATTTATTGCACTCATTATACTCCTTTTTGACAGCCTTTACAATGATTTATGTACATTTTTAAATCTTGATTTCAAGAAGGATATTTTCTGGATAGGAACTTTATTAGCTTATCACCAAGCATTTTAGTCCTCCAGATTTTAAGTGATAAATTTATTATACTCATTTCTTGATAAATCCGTTGGCTATGTCCTCAAATGTTCATTTTCAGTCCTGAATTGTTACTACTAATCTTCATCATTCTGCCTAGCTTATCGTGCTATTTTATGGTATATTTTTGATAGACTATAGATTATCATAAGCAAGGAATCTGATATGAAAAAAAGACTTAAACTCGAACCAAACAACAATAACTTAATCATTTGGGAAGCTGAACAACCAAAAGCCATTCTTCAGATTGTACATGGCATGGTAGAATACGTAGAACGATATGAAGAATTTGCTCTAGCCATGAATAACGAAGGCTTTACTGTTATCGGCCATGATCATCTCGGCCACGGTTATACTGCTCAAAATCCAAGTCAACTCGGAGTTTTCCCAGAATCTCCTGAGGAACTCATCGATGATATTGAAAGAGTGACCTCTTTAATTCAAGAAAGCTATCCAGAACTTCCAATCGTCCTTCTAGGGCATTCTATGGGTTCTCTTATGTGTCGCTATTATGTAGCTAAGCGAAAACCACCTATCAATGCCTTAATTATCATGGCGACTGGTCAACAGCCTAAATTTCTGACTCGATTCGCTCTCATACTAACAGAATGCATCCGACTTATAAAAGGGAATAAACACCGTAGTAAACTCTTGACTTATCTATCAACTGATAGCTTTAATCGAACTATTAAAAATCCTAAAACATCTGTCGATTGGCTCTCAAAAAATGAAGAATCCAACCAAGCTTATCTGAAGAATCCATTCTGTCAATTTATTCCTACTATTCCTATGTACAGATCCATTTTTTACTTCTCTAACCAAGTAGCGAGTAAACAAGTGATCGATGAGATTCCAACCCAACTCCCAATTCTCGTGATTTCGGGACAAGAAGATCCTCTAGGCGAAAATGGCAAAGGCATAGAGAGATTTGTAAAACTCCTAAAGGCTTCACATTCGAAAGTAAGCCTCCGATTAGTTGAAGAGGCTCGTCACGAAATTCTAAACGAGAATAATCGAAACGATACCTATCACTTCATAGCTGATTGGATGACAAAAAATATGGATGGCTGATCATCTTGTAACAGTATTAAAAAGGAGTTGTTCCCCCGTCAATTTGATTCAATCATCAGGCTAAAGCTTGATGTTTTTTTCTACTAAAAAATCCATCCCTAGGGATGGATTGAAAATTTTTAACGCACTTCTGCATTCACTTTTTCTTCGAGTGATGCTTGGATTTTTTCCATGTAGCGTGCAACTTCTTCGTCAGTTAAGCTATCTTCTGGATTTTGGAAGGTCAAGCTATAAGCCATTGACTTCATACCAAGTCCTAGTTTTTCGCCTGAGAAGACATCAAAGAGTTTGATATCTGTCAAACGTTTCACGCCTGCAGCTTGGATAGCGTCTACAACTTCTTGGTGAGTGACTTCTGCCTTGAGGAGAAGGGCGATATCACGGCTCACCGCTGGGAATTTGGTGATTTCCACAAATGGAGCGGCTGGTTGAAGAGCTGTCTCAATAGCTGAAAGGTTGAGCTCTGCTACATAAGTTTCTGGAATATCGTAAACCTTAGCTGTAACAGGATGAACTTGACCAAGGAAACCAAGGACTTGGTCACCGAGTGAGATCAAGGCTGTACGTCCTGGGTGAAGACTAGCAATTTCAGAGGTTGCTGTATAAGTCACTTCAAGACCCAAGCGAGCAAAGAGAGCTTCCAAAATTCCCTTAGCATAGAAGAAGTCAACAGGAACTGCTGCTGTTTGGAAGTCTTTTTCAGCGACTAAGCCAGTCAAGGCAAAGGCAAAGCTGTTGATCTCATTTGGCAATTCTTCTTTTGGATTACCAGTTTGTTCAAAGACTTTTCCAATCTCATAAAGAGCCAAGTTTTTATTCTTACGTGCTACGTTGTAGGCAACTGTATCCAAAATACCTGAAACCATATTTTGACGGAGAACTGAACGGTCCACAGTCATTGGCCACATCAATTCTGTCAAATGACTTGGCTGAATCGTAAACTCGACCGCTTTTTCAGGAGTTGTAAGAGCGTAGGTGATGATTTCTGTTAATCCAGCACCTTCAGCAATGGTACGAACTTGACGGCGGAGTTTTTGTGTCGCAGTCAATTCACCAGCTGTTCCATCATCTTTTGGAAGACTAGTTGGCAAGCGGTCATAACCATAGATACGAGCGATTTCTTCAAAAAGATCCGCTTCGATAGTGATATCCCAACGACGACGAGGGACGCTAACTGTAAAGCTATCTGCATTTCCAGAAAGGCCAAATCCAAGACGACGGAAGACATCCTCTACATCCGCGTAGGAAAGTTCTGTACCAAGAACACGATTAACGTCAGCAAGAGTTGAAGAAACTTCTACATCAGATGTATCCAACTGGCCTGCTGAAACAATGCCCTTACGCACGGTCGCACCAGCCAATTCAGCAATCATGCTTGCTGCTGCATCAAGGGCTTCATTAACGGTTGCCACATTGATACCTTTTTCAAAACGTGAAGATGATTCAGAACGAAGGTTGAGACGACCACTTGTCTTACGGATAGATTTGCCATTGAAGACAGCAGCTTCAAGAACGACACGAGTAGACTTTTCAGAGATTTCTGTAGCTTGTCCACCCATGACTCCTGCAAGGGCTACTGGTTTGTCTGCTACAGTGATGACTAAGTCATTTGTTTCCAAGTCACGTTCTTCACCGTCCAAGGTTACCAACGTTTCACCTTCACGCGCTTCACGCACACGGATTTCAGTCCCTTCAAAAGTATCCAAGTCAAAGGCATGCATGGGTTGACCAAAGTAAAGCAAGATATAGTTGGTCACGTCGACGACATTGTTAATGGGACGAATACCCTCGTTCATGAGGAGATTTTGCAACCATTGTGGACTTGGTGCAATGGTCACATTGTCCAAGATACGAGCGGCATAGTAAGGGGCCTTGTCTGTATCAATACTGACAGAAAGAGCATCCGCTGCAACTTGGTCTGTTTCTGTTAAAGTAAATTCTTTGAAGTTGACTGCTTTGTCATAGATAGCGGCTACTTCGTGCGCTACCCCACGCATAGAAAGAGCGTCTGCACGGTTTGGAGTGATGGAAAGTTCGATGATTTCATCATCCAAGTCTAGGTAAGAGAATACTTCCTCACCTGGAACTGCATCATCTGGCAAGATTTGGATTCCATCTGCAAATTCCTTTGGTACAACTGAGTCAGAAATCCCTAATTCACCAAGTGAACAGATCATCCCGAGTGACTCTAAGCCACGGATTTTCCCTTTTTTAATCTTGTAGTTATCAGCAATGCGAGCACCTGGAAGAGCCACCATAACTTTGATGCCTGCACGCACATTTGGTGCTCCACAGACGATTTGACGGGCTTCTTCTTCACCCACATTGACTTGGCAGACATGCAAATGTGTTTCTGGCACATCTTCGCAAGACAAGACTTCTCCGACGACAATTTTTGAGAGACCAGCAGCTGGTGATTCCACACCTTCTACTTCGATCCCTGTAGTTGACATTTTTTCAGCCAACTCTTGTGAGGACACATCAATGTCCACCAATTCTTTTAACCATTTGTATGATACTAACATAATTTAGTTTCCCAGAATGACAGTTGCCACTCTAGTTTTTTTCCTTTCCTATCATTTCATAAGAAGAATCATCTTCTTACCTTAATTTCTTTTTCAGTAACCAATCCGTATCTACCTTCTGCCCAACCATAAAACGATGTTGGCTAAATTTTTCAAAACCATATCGATTATAAAATGCTTGAGCTTTTGTATTATGCTCCCAAACACCTAGCCAAGCCCAGGAAAAACCATTTTTTTCGGCAAGTTCCAAAGCGAATTCAAATAGTTGCTTACCAAGTCCAAATCCTTGGTATGTTTGTAGCACATAGAGGCGTTGAATTTCAAAAGCGTTATCTAATTCTCTCTCGGTTTGAGCATTTCCCCAGTTGACTTTGAGAAAACCAGCTATCTCCTCTTCATGCATAATGAAATAGCTTTCGGAGTCAGGATCTTCCAACTCAGTTAACAAAACTCTCAGATTATAAGCCTCTTCAAAGTATTCCTGTAACTGCTCTTCCGTATTATCATGAGCAAATGTTTCACGAAAGGCTTGTTTGGCAATTTTTGCTAACACCTCAACATCTGCTATTTCCACTTTTCTAATCATTATTTAAACTGTTCTGAGAAGCGGACGTCCCCTTGGTAGAATCCACGGATATCGTTGATTCCGTAGCGAAGCATAGCTACACGCTCTTGACCAAGACCAAAGGCAAAACCAGAGTAAACAGTTGCATCGATGCCACTCATCTCAAGGACACGTGGGTGAACCATACCGGCACCCATAATCTCGATCCAACCAGTTTTCTTACATACGTTACAGCCGTCTCCTCCACACTTGAAGCATGAAACATCCACCTCAACAGATGGCTCAGTGAATGGGAAATAAGATGGGCGTAAACGAATTTGACGCTCTTCACCAAACATTTTTTGTACAATCAACTGGAGGGTTCCTTGAAGATCCGCCATAGAAATGTTCTTCCCAACAACCAAACCTTCAATTTGGTGGAATTGGTGACTGTGAGTCGCATCGTCCGTATCACGACGGAATACACGCCCTGGTGAGATCATTTTCAAAGGACCTTTGGAGAAGTCATGAGCATCCATCGCACGCGCCTGAACTGGAGACGTGTGGGTACGGAGCAAAATTTCTTCTGTGATGTAGAAAGTGTCCTGCATATCACGAGCTGGGTGGTCTTTTGGAAGATTCATACGTTCAAAGTTGTAGTAGTCTTGCTCCACTTCAAATCCATCCACAACTTGGTAACCCATACCGATGAAAATATCTTCAATTTCTTCACTAGTTTGAGTGAGGACGTGACGGTGACCAGTCGCAACTGGACGACCTGGAAGTGTCACATCGATGCTTTCACTTGCTAATTGAGCTTCCACTTTCTTTTCTTCCAAGAGCTTAGCTGTTTCTTCAAAAGCAGCTGTCAAGACATCACGAGCCTCATTGACGTGTTTCCCGATAACAGGACGCATTTCAGCAGAAACGTCTTTCATCCCTTTAAGGATTTCAGTCAGTGACCCTTTTTTACCAAGGACAGAAACACGCAATTCTTGCATCTCTTTTTCATTCTCAGCAGTAATCTGCTTCAAGCTAGCTAGCGTTTCTTCACGAAGCGCTTTTAATTGTTCTTCAATAGTTGACATAATTCCTCCATCAGTCTCTCGTAGATAAAAAGAAAACCACATGCCAAAAACTCCACTCGGAGCGTTGACACGCGGTACCATCCGTTTTTATCTGACAAGTCAGACCTTTATTTCTGAATCTATAGGCAAGTGAATTCACCCAGCTTTCATATAGAGAGCTTTCAGTCACGGCTCTCCTCCCTGATATACTTCCCCTGAGATACTAGTCTTGCAGATTCCTATTTAATTATTACTCATTTTATCAAAATTTAAGTAATCTTGCAAGATGTTTTGCGACTAATCAACATAGTCTCCACCTTCAAAGCCATAGTACTCTTCTAAACTGAGACCACTAGCTGCGATTTCTTTGGCTTCTTTGCCAACATAGCGAAGGTGCCATTCCTCAGCCATATAACCCGTTTCCTTTTCCTTACCTTTTAGATAACGAACGACAAAGCCATAGTCTGCTGCATGGTCCAAAAGCCATTGGGCTGCCTTTTCTTCAGTGACTAGGTCTCCATTTGTTTCGATCAGGTCAAAAGCCAGACCAGTTTGGTGTTCACTATAACCAGGTCTTGCCGAATAGCGGTCAGCTTCAGCCTTGCCATCTTTATTTACATAGTTTTGATAAAGCTGAGTTTGAGTTTCATAACTTCTAAAGCCACTATAGTGATCACTAATTGGGAAACCTGCTTGTTGCATAGCTGCAATGAGTTTTAACAGTTCTGCCTTTGCAGTAGGATTTTCTCCTGGATTGTAATCTTTTGACATAGGATAATGCTTATTAGCGACAACAATCTCATCGTACTTTCCTTGAATGCTGTAGTGATCTCCTTTGTTGACCACTTCTGCTTTCTTTTGACTAGCTTCTTGAGACTTACTTCCCGCGGTTCCTTCTTGTACAGTCTTTTGTTCTGTAGAAGACTTGGCCTCTGTAGTTGCTGTTTTTTCTTGCGAACATGCCGCCAATGTCAAGGCTAATAATCCTGATAAGATAAGGTATCTTTTTTTCATCTGTTATCCTTTCATTTAATCATCTGGTTTAAAGTCTCAGATAATCTTGCAATCAAGTCTTCTAATTTAATTCCCTTAACTTGATATTCTTCAGCAATCATTTCTTCCCATGGAACCCACCAAACTGGACCACGACCATTAAGACCGTGTCCCTTCATATCACCCTCTCGTCTTGGAAAAATATGCCAGTGGGCATGTGCATCTCCATTTCCTAACAACTCTACATTCATCTTTTGAGCAGAAAAAGCCTTAGAAACAGCTTCCTGAACCAGACTCATTTCCTCTAGAAAGCGAAGTTTAACGCTTGGATCTAGTTGGTGTAATTCTGTGACATGTTCCTTGGCTAAGAATAGAGTGTAACCTTCAAAATACTGGTGGTCTCCAATAACAACATAGCCTGTTTCCAGTTCCTTCACAAAGTAAGGATTGTCACCAGACTTGATGAGTTCAATTCGTTGGCAGATCAAGCACATCTTAGTCTACCAACCCACTCTTGAAGTAAGCGTCCACCATACGCTCGGTAGCTACGACAGAATCAACATGAGTACGCTCGTATGAGTGACTAGACTCAATACCCGCTCCTAGAAGAGCGTGTTTGACTTCTGCACCAGCTGACATGGCCGCAGAAGCATCCGAACCGTAAAATGGATAGATATCTAGTTTAAATGGAATATCTTGCTCTTTTGCTAAAGCAACCAAATGTTGACGGAATTCATAGTGGTAAGGACCAGAAGCATCTTTAACACAGATAGACACTGTGTACTCGTCTGTCTGCTGATCATCTCCCATTGCTCCCATGTCTACTGCTAGGTACTCAACAACTTGACTAGGGATACTTGAGTTAGCACCATGCCCCACTTCTTCAAAGACTGAAAAGGCAAAATGCGTAGTGACAGGAAGTTCAATCCCTTCTTCTTTGTAGACTTTGAGGAGATTAAGGAGAATAGCTGCGCTGACCTTGTCATCCAAATGACGAGACTTGATAAAGCCTGTCTCAGTCACGACAGTTCGTGGGTCAAAACTGATAAAGTCTCCAACTTCGATACCGAGTGCGCGTGTTTCTTTTTCGTTGGTCACTTTTTCATCCAAACGAACTTCCATATTGTCCTGTGTACGTTCCGCAGTTCCAGCATCTTTGTAAACGTGACAAGAAGTTTGGTGGATCAAAATCGTACCTGAAACGGTTTTTCCTGTGCTAGCCACATGGACTGTACAGTTTTCGCCTTCAATCATGTTCCAAGGATAGCCACCGATACGATCCATCTTGAGACGACCGTCTGGTTTAACAGCACGGACGATAGCTCCCAAGGTATCCACATGGGCGGTCACATAACGCTGTTGCTCGTCATTTTTACCTTTGACAGTAACGTTGACACCACCTTTGGCAGTACGGATTGGTTGATATCCTAGTTTTTCAAGCGTCTCAACTAAATAATTCGTAATTTCACGCGTAAAACCTGTCGGCGATGCAATAGCAGTTAGTTCTTTGATATATTCTACAGTTTGATTCATTTTTTCACCTCTCGTTACCATTATATCACTTTTCCCATCTTAGTATGTGCAAAAAAGAAAAACTTAAATACTTTGATTTTAAAATTAATCTATGGTAAAATCAAGTAAAGTATTATGATGAAAGGAATACAAAATGAACAAATATTTCAAAACGACACTTCTCTTAGCCTTGCCTTTGGTATTCTTGTTGGGATGTTCAAAACAATCTTCAACTACTTCTTCTAGCTCTTCTACACCAGAAACGACTGAGGTAAAAACTTCTGAATCTAGCACTACTGAAAAGAAATCAGAATTAAAAACTGCTACCTTTGTGAACGATTCTCAGCCTGGTGTCGTATCAACCTTAACATATACAGTTGACGGTGATAATGTTGTCAAACAAACTGCTCATAATGTCGCTGATCCTGAAGTCCTCAATAATACAGCAGATGCTGTAAAAAGTGTTCTTGAAGAAACCTACAAAGGCTATAAGGGACTTAAAGGGGTAACTTTCTCAATCGAAGTTAAAGATGGTAAAGTCGTTCAAGATCTTGAAATCGATCTTTCAGTTGCAAGCATTGACGAACTTAGAAAAGCTTTACCAGAAGAATACTCAGGCGTTGGAAAAAACGTAAGTTTTAAAGCCTCTAAAAAAATGTTAACAGACCTTGGTTATACAGAAAAAAACTAAGCAACTAAGACTAAATAGAAAAAACTTGGCCGATGCCAAGTTTTTTTTCTATTCCATTTCAAAAGCTTCACTTTCTTGTTTATTTGGAAGAACAAGAGAAAGTAGAATTCCGATAATAGCTGGTACCAACCATGGCAGAGAAGCCTCCGCAAATGGTAGAGCGTTCACGATATTTGCAAGGACCTCAACTTTAAAAGTAGATCCTAAAACACTTGCAATAGCAATGGCTGTAACAATACCAACAGTTAATTGCATTCCTGGTTTAGAAAGAGCAACAAACTTGTTCACAATCACAATCATGACAATGGCAATCGTAATTGGGTACAAAATAACGAGAACTGGTACAGAGTACTTAATGATAGCACTCAAACCAAGATTTGCAATGGCAAAACCAATCAAGGTAAAGACAGTCGCATAAACCTTGTAGCTGATTTGTGGGAAACGTCCGTTAAAGAACTCAGCAGTTGATACAATCAACCCTACAGTCGTTGTAAAGCAAGTAACGGTTACCATAGCCGCAAGGAAAAGCTGAGCAGTAGAACCAAAGATTTCTTGAGTCGCTTGAGACAAGATATAAACTCCAGGAGTTCCACTCTTCATTGCTTCTTCTGTTACTGGGAAATGATTGCCCAAGAAACCTAATCCAATATAGAGAGCACTAAATCCGAGTGCTACAACAATTCCAACCACCCAAATGGTTGAAATGTACTCTTTCTTGTTTGAAAAACCAAGTTGTTTCAAGGTTTGTACTGCAATAACACTGAAGGCAACCGAAGCAAGCGCGTCAAGTGTATTGTATCCTTCTAAGAAACCAGCTCCAAAGGCGGAAGCTTGATAAGCTCCTGAAGCTGCTTGTGGTGCGTTCCCACCATACTTGAAAGCTCCAAGGATAACCAGAATAACAATTAAAATGGCAAAAACTGGAGTCAAGACTCGACCGATACGATCCAAGATTTTTGAGGGATTC
Organism: Streptococcus fermentans; assembly: GCF_040888305.1. NCBI lineage: Bacteria > Bacillati > Bacillota > Bacilli > Lactobacillales > Streptococcaceae > Streptococcus > Streptococcus fermentans. Next base: position 26,472 of record NZ_JBFNFG010000012.1, read on the forward strand.
AAGGAGATTAGGTATGCAGCTACAAAGTATAGAATGGTGAAGACAATCAAACCTAAACCTTTATCTGCTTGATCTAATAGCGGACTAATACCAACTTCAAATGATGTCGTTGCTGTACGTGGAATGGCAAAGAATGGACCAATCGACAAGTACAAAGCTGCAAGATAAATTGTCGCAAACCATGGTGAAATTTTCTTAGAAATTTCATAGATATAGCCCTTTGGATTAAGGGTTCCAATGATTAAGGTTAGGACGGCAATCCCAACACCTGAAAATACAAATCCTGCAATGGCAGGGAGAAAGTTTTCTCCAGACTGTGCGCCTAGAGTTGGAGGGAAAATCAAGTTACCTGCTCCAAAAAATATTCCAAACAGGAGTAATCCTGTTAAAGCACCTTTTTTAGCCATAAACTCTCCTTATTAAAAATAAAATACTTTCTTAGTATAACATGATTAAAGGCTAGAAAAGGCTGTCACGAAACAATTTTGAAATGTTTTCAATTTTCCGAATTTTAATGCAAAAAAATCCTTCGAAGCCTTCCCATTTTTTAAAGGTTTCGAAGGAAATTTTTCTTATTCTAAGGCATCCATGCCACCTAGGACATTGATAACCTCATATCCTTGTTCTGCTAAAAATTGACAAGCGCGTGCTGAACGCATTCCTGACTTACAGATCACGTAGTAAGGCTGGATTTTATCTAGTTGCTCATAAGTATCTGCCAGTTGACTCAGAGGGGAATTAAGAGCACCTTCTAAATGAAGAGCCTCAAATTCCTCTACTTCTCTCACATCCAATACAGAAAGCGACTCTTTCTGATAAAGCTGATAAAAATCGTCAAAAGTAATTTCGTTCATTCTTTTTCTCCTAAAATAGTTTTAATTCTTTTTTTCAAATCTGGAACCACTTCTTCCTCAAACCAAGGATTTTTTTTCATCCAAATTTGATTACGTGGTGATGGGTGTACCAGAGGGAAATAATCAGGCAAATAATCTTTAAATCGATGCACACGGTCTGTCACCTTGCCACTAACTTTCTCATGTAGATAGTAGGCTTGGGCATACTGACCAATCAAGAGTGTTAATTGAATATCTGGCAATTCCTTCAAGAGTTCTGGATGCCATTTTTCCGCAAAACCTGGACGAGGTGGCAGGTCACCCGATTTTCCATGACCTGGAAAGTAGAAATCCATAGGCATGACTGCAAAGTAACCTGAGTTATAAAACGTGTCTTCATCCACACCCAACCATTCTCGCAAACGATCCCCACTTTTATCCTTCCAGTAAAGTCCTGCTTCTTGAGTTTTGAGACCAGGTGCCTGCCCAATGATATTAATTCGAGCAGTCTTTGGTGCTGCAAAAAGAGGTTGAATGCCTTGCTCAGTATAGCTGGCATTCTGTGGATCCTCTATAATAGCTTGCTTGATTCTTTCAATTTGAGACATTTTCTCCTCCAAAAAGAAGTCTAAGCATTAAATCTCAGACTTCTATATCATTATTTGATCAATTCATAGATAGCTTCAGCGTAGATGGCTGCTGCACGGAAGAGATCATCCAAGGCGATAAATTCGTTGGCTTGGTGCATAGTATCGATAGAATCTGGGAACATAGCACCGTAAGCAACACCACGCTCTAACAAACGTCCAAATGTTCCACCACCGATGACTTGTTCATGCCCTTGAAGACCTGTTTGTTTTTCATAAACATTTAACAAGGTTTGGACAAGCGGATCTTCCATTGGTACATAGTGAGGTGTGTGTCCATGTTCAGAAAGGCTAACTGAAGCAACAGGCAAGTTTTCAAGAACTGATTTGATTTGCTCAGGGCTTGTTCCTTTTGGATAACGGAAGTTAAGGGCAATGGTATTATCAGCACTTGTTTCGTCAAAGCGGAAGACACCAGCATTCATAGAAAGAGCACCCATCTTTTCATCCACATGAGCTACTTTCAAGTTTTTCCCTTCATGGTCATTCAAGAGAATCTTACCAGCAATATCGAGGTAGTCTTTTGCAGGTCCTTCAAAAGCAAACTGGCTGAGGAAGAGAGCAAGATAAGTCGCACCATTGACACCTGAAGCAGGCATAGCACCGTGGGCTGATTTACCAATTACAGTTACCTTGTACTGACCATTCTCTTCTTGAATGTCTCCTCTGAGTTTGTGCTCTGCTACGAAAGCATCTAGTTTAGCTTGCAAGTCAGCTAAGTCCCCTGAAACAACTGCTGTTGCTGACTCAGGTACCATGTTTTCACGCAAACCACCTGTGAAGCTGTGAAGACAAGCTACACCCTTGTTTTCACCAGCAAAGTGGAGGTATTCTGTGATATTTCCTTTTTCACCATTGATGATAGGGAATTCAGCATCTGGAGAGAAGCCAAAGTCTGGTTTTGCAAGTCCTACATGCTCAAAGTAGTAGTCCATATCTGCCCAACCTGATTCTTCATCAGTTCCGACGATAAAGCGAACTTTTTTAGAAGTTGGAAGGCCAAGCTCTTTAATGATTTTCAAACCATAGTAACATGCTGTTGTTGGTCCCTTATCATCAGAAGCACCACGCGCATAGAGACGACCATCTTTGATGGTTGGAGTATAAGGATCAGTGTCCCAACCGCTACCTGCTGGCACTACATCCATGTGGGCAAAAATTCCAAGAACTTCTTCACCTTCACCAAACTCAAAATGTCCTGCATAGTTGTCAACATTTTTTGTTGGGTAGCCATCACGGTCAGCGATTTCAAGGAATTTCTCCAAAGCTTTTACTGGCCCAGGTCCAAATGGATGTTGAGCATCTACCTTGCTGTCATCACGTTCTGAGTTGATTTCCAAAAGGCTAAACAAGTCAGCCAAGAGGTCTTCTTTACGTTTTTCTACTTCTGCTGTAAAATCAATAACTGTCATTTTTTCTTCCTATCTTTTTTCGATAATTTCATCTACTGGCAAGCGGTAACTTGGTTCTAACTTATCATCTGTGTATCCCACTGTAATCAAGAGCTCTGGACGGAAGCGTTCTTCGATTTCCAAGACTTCATTGGCTTTTGATTTGTCAAAACCAAGGATAATGTTTGATCCGATTCCTTGGTCAGTCAAAGCAAGGACTAAGTTCATAGCCACTAGTCCTGCATTAAGGGCCAAGTAGTCACTCACTTGTTGTTCATTGTAGCGTGCAAACTCTGCTGGCAAATTTTTCATGAAGTATTGTAATTGTTCTTCTGAGAAGTTCTTTGCTCCACCAACACGGGCAATCTTGCGAGCACGTTTAGCTAGGTCAGTATCTGTAAATAAGGCAATGGTTACAGGGGCAGTTGCGACTTGCTCAAAATTTGAACCGTAAGCCAATTTTGCGAGTTCAGCATTTCTTTCACGAACCACGACGAATTTCCAAGGCTGACTGTTGTGAGCGCTTGGTGCCAAGGTTGCGATTTCGATAGCTGTACGAACATCCTTCGGATCGACAGGTTTATCAATAAAATGCTTGGTCGCATGACATTTTTTATTTAACTCAAGAAATTTCATAATTGATTTCCTTTTCTATTTCTATTGCTTCCATTTTACCACATTCTGAAAGAGCTTGCAGAGATTTTTCATTAGTGAAACAAATTATCTTTTTTCTTACTTGAGTTGTTTACTACAAAACTGGAAATTATAATATTTCTCTATCACTTCCATAAAAAATATATATTGGATATCTGATTGATTGTCTGGTAAGCTAGATACCATTAAGTAAAGGAGACTCTTATGAAAAAATTATTCTTATTATTAGCTATTAGTCCCTTGTTGGTTGCCTGTGGACAATCTAAACAGGATAGTGCTTCTACTTCCACTGCTAGTCCTAAAACCATTGTCGTAGCAACTGCTGGAGACATCCCCCCTTTTGATTTTGAAAAAGATGGAAACCTAACTGGATATGATGTTGAAGTTTTAAAAGCAGTCGATGAAAAACTAGACCAATACAAGATTGAATTTCAAAAAACAGCTTGGGAAAGTATCTTCCCTGGAGTGGATGCTGGCCGTTACCAAGCTGCTGCCAATAACCTAAGCTACACCAAAGAGAGAGCAGACAAATACCTCTACTCCCTACCTATCGCTAAAAATCCTTTAGTTCTCGTGAGCAGAAAAGACAAGACTCTTACTTCTCTGCAAGACATCGCTGGTAAAACAACCCAGGATGATACAGGAACTTCTACTGCCAAAGTCGTTACCGACTGGAATCAAAGCCACTCTGACAATCCTGCCACCATCCAATACTCTGGTGAGGATGTCGCTAAACGTCTGACTGATCTTTCAAATGGCGAGTTTGATTTCCTAATCTTTGATAAAATCTCTGTTCAAAAAATTATTCAAGACCGAGGTTTAGACTTGAACGTAGTCGACTTGGAAAGCAACGACAATCCAAACAACTACATTATCTTCTCAAGCGACCAAAAAGAATTTAAAGACAAATTTGACAAGGTCCTCAAAGAACTCTACCAAGATGGAACCCTTGAAAAACTCAGCAAAACCTATCTCGGTGGTTCTTACCTACCAGATCAATCTCAATTACAATAAGATATATTAAAAACGATTGGCTAGTCCAATCGTTTTATTTAGTATTTGTTTGTTAAAGCAACTCTTACAAAAAATCAAAATAATTCTTCACATCCTCCACATAGCCATGCTTTTCATTTAGGCTAGCAAGTAATTCCCTATTATGTCCTTGATAGTTGTCCTCACGTCGTAATTCTTCATACATTTCGATAAAAGGAAGACCTTTGGTCTTGGCTGATTCTAGCTCTGCTTCATAATCATAAGCAACTTTTCGAAATTGGATATTGACCAATTCACCATTTTCAACCTCAAGCAAGGCATACTGGGCTCGGTGATTTTTCAGCCCTTCCCAGTCAAAATAAGGCATACCAATCGAACCTGGATTGATGATTTGTTGCCCTTGACTCCCATAACGTAAAAGCTGTTTATGGACATGCCCATAGACCGCCACGTCCGTTTCCTCATCTAGCAGTTTGTCAAAGTTATCTGTGTTATTTCCAACAGACAAGTCACCACCATAGTTCTTATCAGGCAAATTATGTGAAAGAGAAAAGCGCAGTCCATCAACTTCTTTCTTTTCTAACATAGGCAAGCTTCGTAGCCAGGTAATCGTTGCAGGATCCATTCGCTCCATTAAAAACTGGGTCAATCGCATGAGCTGGATTTCTTGGGGATCCTCTAAACCATATTGCCCATCTAAAACCTCCAACACACAATCATCCCAGTTGCCTCGAACGGATGCTGTAATGGGAAGGTCTTTCAAAAGAGCCACCAAGTCATTTGCTCCCGGCCCAGGAAGAAAAATATCTCCCAGAAGCCAATATTCAGTCGCTCCCAATTTTTTAGCGTCTTCAAGCACTCCAGCTAAGGCGGTCGTGTTGCCATGAATGTCTGATAAAATTGCAATCTTATGGTTCATTTTCTGCCCTTTCTTTATTGGATAGCATTCAGGGTATCCAAATCACTCTTATTTTTCTTCATTATAGCATAAAATAGCATAAAATCGCTAGAAGATTTTTACATAGAAATATTATCACCAAGATTCTTTTAAAAATATGTCAAAAATAGTTGACATTATGTTCTTAAAAGAATATACTATAGTCAAATATATGTGACACAAACTAAAAAGGAGGAAGCATGAATCGTGTGAAAGAATTCCGCAAGGAACTGGGAAAGTCCCAACTCGAACTTGCCAAGGATATTGGTGTCTCGAGACAAACCATTAATATGATTGAAAACGACAAGTACAATCCTACCCTGGAACTCTGTCTCAATCTCGCCCGCAGCCTCCAAACTGACCTCAACAGTCTCTTTTGGGAGGATGATTTTTAAAAAGGAGAAGAAAAATGAAAAAAGAACCCCTCTATGAAAAACTGATCAAACGTATCTATGGCATTTCAGGCCCCCTTGATGAACACAAACGGCGCGAAGCTGAGCACATCGGAAATAAAGTCTTTATGATTCTCTTTTACCTCATGACTTTAGGCAATCTTATTCCCTTTGTCCTTGCTTTTAGATATCCCCAAGTAGTCGCTTTTGGATATCCAATCATTATCTTTCTAATTTCCATGGTTTGTGCTCTTTATGTCACTACTCAAACTAAAAAAACTGGTATTGCTGCTATCGATCCTGATATGTTGAGCCAGAAGGAAAAGAAACAGTTACGTAATCCCGGACTTAAAGCTGGTCTGATCTATGGAATAGCCATGTTGTTTGGAATGCCACTTCTCGATATCCTAATGGATGATAGCAAGAGCTATCTTACCTCTCTTCTGAATACCAGAAGTATCTTGTCGACCATCGTTGCAGCCTTCTTTTTCGGATTAACAGTGCATATTGTCGTCACTCTTCGTATTCAAAAAGCTAGAGAAGATCAAGACGACGATTAGGAGGAAACTTATGAAATCACTACAAACTTTAATTCTAAGTCATATTTTGGTCAGTATCTTTATGACAGTTTTCCTAGTTTATGGCCAAATTACGCGTCCTTTTCTGATCATCTTCCTCTTAGCCCTTCCTGTCTTGAACAAAGGACAAAGATTTCAGAAAATCACATCAAAAAAAATACGCATCTTAAACGCATCTCTCTGCTTTATCCTCGTATCTTTCCCACAACTGTTAACGAATTCTATGGACTGGAGATATCTACTATTTCTAACCATCTGTATCGTTTTTAGTCTAGTCTACTTCTATACTCTCTATCAACTCTTTAAAGAAGCTAATCAAAAACAAGGTTATTAAGAGGTCACTACCATGAAAAAAGAAGACTTAACAACTCGCTTAGTTCGAAATTTCTTTCATATCCAAGGACCCTTTGATGAATGCCGTCAAGAGGTCATCTACAAGGCTTGCGCCCGTTCCATGGTCCAAATCTTTTACTCTTCCTTCTTCCTCTTCCTATTCTATCTGTTGTTTGGGCGCTTTATAGAGATAGTTCGAACGGCTATGCCCTATCTCTACTTCTTGATGATTTTTGCCCTCAGTCTCAAGGCAAGATATACTACTAGAGGGCTCCACTTAGAAGATGATGATCAATCCGAGATTCCACAAATCACTTACAGCAAGCGCCAAATCAAGTTAAGAAGTTGGTTAGTTGGAACTAGCATCCCAACTCTCTACTTATTTATCCTATTTTCCAAAAAAGTAATCCTTGAAAATCACTCGATTACAGATTTCTTTTTGCAGTTTCTAGAACTCAAAATGATCGCACTTTTCCTACTAGTAGGACTTGGAGTAGGATCAATCTTCGGTACTATGACTTATTACTTTTTATCCGAACATGAAGAACAGTAGGAGAAAGCTTGGATTACAGTCTATAAGCGGAGTGATAAACTCAATTTTAGGAGAGAATGGAAAAATAAAATATTTCTGTTATAAAACGCATAATATCAAGGTTTTTAAATGCCTAGTAATATGCGTTTTTATGATTTTAAAGACTGCCTGCTTCATCTCTCTTTAAAACGAAAAAGCCATCTTTGCGGATGACTTCCTAGCAACCGAATCGGCGCTCACTTTTTTCAAGTTATGTACGGACAAAGCTTTATTTTAACCTGCTGTGTTGTAGATGATTATACTTGAACCGTTTTGGAACCATTCGAAACAACACAGCTCTAAAACTGAAATAGACAAGAATATAATCTGTCCAAGTTTTGGAACCATTCGAAACAACACAGCTCTAAAACACAGAATACACAGTAAGAAGCAAATATTTGGTTTTGGAACCATTCGAAACAACATAGCTCTAAAACTTACAATCTGATTCAACTTTTCCTTGGTATGTTTTGGAACCATTCGAAACAACATAGCTCTAAAACCCATTTCTTGCTTTGTAAATTAATGTTTTGGTTTTGGAACCATTCGAAACAACATAGCTCTAAAACTTGGTTTACCTAGTGTAGTTGTAGAACTCTGTTTTGGAACCATTCGAAACAACATAGCTCTAAAACAAATCAGGAAGCGTTCCAAACGGTGCTAGGGTTTTGGAACCATTCGAAACAACATAGCTCTAAAACCGATAACGAGTGTAATCACGAATTATCATAGTTTTGGAACCATTCGAAACAACATAGCTCTAAAACCTGATTCAATTCCACCTGATCCTAAAAATTGTTTTGGAACCATTCGAAACAACATAGCTCTAAAACCTGTAGTTAGGTATGACGAGGAAAGCGAGGGTTTTGGAACCATTCGAAACAACATAGCTCTAAAACAGAGTGCATTGGATGGTCTCGTAATATTAAGTTTTGGAACCATTCGAAACAACATAGCTCTAAAACAACAAGCATGCGCTCGACGTAAGCAAGCGGGTTTTGGAACCATTCGAAACAACATAGCTCTAAAACGACTTAGTTGAACATTATGGTGTAGATATTGTTTTGGAACCATTCGAAACAACATAGCTCTAAAACGAACGAAGGTGATATTGTTCCTGAATGGAAGTTTTGGAACCATTCGAAACAACATAGCTCTAAAACACCAATCGATACATCACCTTGATAAGCACTGTTTTGGAACCATTCGAAACAACATAGCTCTAAAACCTCAAAGTT
>NZ_JBFNFG010000013.1:0-33110 GCF_040888305.1 Streptococcus fermentans
ACGAAATCGAGACTTTGTCTATCGATTTCTGTCCCACCGCCTTTTCTTGTCAATTTCAGAAAATAGATAGGAAAAGACTTTTCAATTTTGGTAAAAAGTAGTATAATGTTTCTATTATAGAAATTTTTAGAAAATTCCGAAAGAGGTTTGTTATGGGATACACAGTTGCTGTTGTCGGCGCTACAGGTGCCGTTGGTGCTCAAATGATCAAAATGTTGGAAGAATCAACTCTTCCGATCGATAAGATTCGTTACCTTGCGTCTGCACGTTCTGCAGGAAAGGTCTTACAATTCAAAGGTCAAGATGTGACCATCGAAGAAACAACAGAAGATGCTTTTGAAGGGGTTGATATAGCTCTCTTCTCAGCTGGTGGATCAACTTCTGCAAAATACGCACCTTATGCTGTAAAAGCAGGAGCAGTCGTCGTAGATAACACTTCTTACTTCCGTCAAAATCCAGATGTACCATTGGTTGTTCCTGAAGTGAATGCTCACGCCCTTGATGCTCACAACGGAATCATCTCTTGTCCTAACTGTTCAACTATTCAAATGATGGTAGCTCTTGAGCCAGTTCGTCAGAAATGGGGCTTGGACCGTATTATCGTATCAACTTATCAAGCAGTTTCAGGTGCTGGTATGGGAGCAATTCTTGAAACCCAATGTGAGCTTCGTGAAGTCTTGAATGACGGTGTGAATCCACGTGAAGTAAAAGCTGAAATCTTGCCTTCAGGTGGCGATAAAAAACACTATCCAATTGCTTTTAATGCCCTTCCTCAAATCGATGTCTTCACTGATAATGACTACACTTATGAAGAGATGAAGATGACAAACGAAACCAAGAAAATCATGGAAGACGATAGCATTGCCGTATCAGCAACATGTGTACGTATTCCAGTTTTGTCAGCTCACTCTGAGTCAGTCTATATTGAAACAAAAGAAGTAGCACCAATCGAAGAAGTGAAAGCAGCTATTGCTGCCTTCCCAGGTGCAGTTCTTGAAGATGATGTTGCTCACCAAATCTATCCTCAAGCAGTAAATGCTGTTGGTTCACGTGATACATTCGTTGGACGTATCCGTAAAGACTTGGATGCAGAAAAAGGTATTCATATGTGGGTAGTATCTGATAATCTTCTTAAAGGTGCAGCTTGGAACTCAGTTCAAATCGCAGAAACACTTCACGAACGTGGTCTAGTACGCCCAACAGCTGAATTAAAATTTGAATTGAAATAATGTGTAGGAGTTCATTTGAACTCCTTCTTTAAAATAGAGAGGTGTTTTGTATGTCTTATCAAGATTTAAAAGATTGTAAAATTATCACGGCCTTTATTACTCCTTTTCATGAAGATGGTTCAATCAATTTCGATGCCATTCCAAAGTTGATTGAACATTTATTAGCACATCATACAGACGGAATTCTCCTAGCAGGAACAACTGCTGAGAGTCCGACTCTGACTCACGATGAGGAGTTGCAGTTGTTTGCGGCTGTTCAAAAGGTTGTCAATGGCCGTGTTCCTTTAATCGCTGGTGTTGGTACCAATGATACACGAGATTCTATTGAATTCGTCAAAGAGGTAGCAGAGTTTGGCGGTTTTGCGGCTGGTCTTGCGATTGTTCCTTACTACAATAAACCATCTCAAGAAGGTATGTATCAACACTTTAAAGCTATTGCAGATGCATCTGATTTGCCTATTATAATCTATAACATTCCAGGTCGTGTAGTTGTAGAAATGACTCCAGATACTTTACTTCGTTTGGCGGAACATCCAAATATCGTTGGTGTTAAGGAATGTACCAGCCTTGCTAATATGGCTTACTTGATTGAGCATAAGCCAGAAGAATTCTTGGTATACACTGGTGAGGATGGAGATGCCTTCCATGCTATGAACCTTGGTGCAGACGGAGTTATATCTGTTGCATCCCATACAAATGGGGATGAGATGCATGAAATGTTCACTGCAATCGAAGAAAGTGATATGAAGAAAGCGGCAGCTATTCAACGTAAATTTATTCCTAAAGTTAATGCTCTATTCTCTTACCCGAGTCCGGCACCTGTTAAGGCAGTACTCAACTATATGGGATTCGAAGCTGGGCCTACTCGTCTACCTTTGGTTCCTGCGCCTGAAGAGGATGCTAAACGCATTATCAAGGTTGTTATTGATGGGGATTACGAAGCAACTAAGGCAACTGTCACTGGAGTTCTTCGTCCTGATTACTAAAATTTTCATTATTAATGATAGAAACTTCCTAAACAAGTCAATTTGTTGGGAAGTTTTTTTCTTTTTTACGAATAAATAGATAGAGAGAAAAATAAGGAGGCTATCATGAAAATTAAGATTGATAATTTTGAGATTTATAAGTTAAAACAAGCAGGTCTAAGTAATCAACAAGTTCTAAAGGTGCTTCAATATGGAGAAATTTATGATCAGGAATTAAGCTTAGAAACGATAGCAGAAGCATCTGAGTGTAGAAATCCAGTGGTTTTTATGGAACGTTACCATAAACTCACCTTTGAAAGTATGGAGAGATTAAGAAGTGACTTTGAAAAATTTCCCTCATTTTCCATCCTAGACGATGTCTATCCCTTTGCTCTCAGTGAAATCTATGATGCTCCAGTATTATTATTTTATAAGGGCGATTTAAATCTCTTAAAGTTGCCTAAGATTGCAGTTGTAGGCAGTCGCTCTTGTAGTCAAACAGGGACAAAATCAGTCCGTAAGGTTATTGAAGAACTGGAGAATGAACTAGTCATTGTCAGTGGGCTTGCTAGAGGGATTGATACTGCAGCGCATATGTCTATTCTTCAAGGTGGTGGAAAAACTATTGCAGTTATAGGGACTGGCTTAGATGTCTATTATCCTCGATCTAATAAACGACTGCAGGACTACATCGGTGAATATCATTTGCTACTGAGTGAATATGGACCTGGTGAAGAACCCTTGAAATATCACTTTCCAGCACGAAATCGGATTATTGCTGGCCTATGTATGGGTGTTATCGTTGCTGAGGCAAAGATGAGATCTGGTAGTTTGATTACCTGTGAGCGAGCTATGGAAGAAGGAAGAGATGTTTTTGCTATTCCAGGTAGCATTTTAGATGGTCGTTCAGATGGTTGTCATCACTTGGTTCAAGAAGGTGCAAAACTTGTTTCGAGTGGTCAGGATGTGCTAGCAGAATTTGAATTTTAAGAACTAGTAAGGTTTTATCGGTTAAACTTTTCTTCTATATATAAGAGTTAAGTCTTGACAGGTTTTTAAAAATGGTTTACACTTTATAAAGTTTATTACTTTGAAAAGGTGTGATACTGTGGCTACGGCAACAAAGAAAAAAAAATCAACAGTTAAAAAAAATCTAGTAATCGTGGAGTCGCCTGCAAAGGCTAAAACGATTGAGAAATACCTGGGTAGAAATTATAAGGTTTTAGCCAGTGTTGGTCATATTCGTGATTTGAAAAAATCCAGTATGTCAGTCGATGTAGAAAATAATTATGAACCCCAATATATCAATATTCGTGGGAAAGGTCCTCTGATCAATGACTTGAAAAAAGAAGCTAAAAAAGCCAGTAAAGTCTTTCTCGCAAGTGACCCGGACCGCGAAGGAGAAGCAATTTCTTGGCATTTAGCTCATATTCTGAATCTAGATAAAAATGATGCTAACCGTGTTGTTTTCAACGAGATTACCAAGGATGCGGTAAAAAATGCCTTTAAAGAACCTCGTAAGATTGACATGGATTTGGTGGATGCCCAACAAGCCCGTCGTGTCTTGGACCGCTTGGTAGGTTATTCTATTTCACCAATTTTATGGAAAAAGGTCAAGAAGGGCTTATCAGCTGGCCGTGTTCAGTCTGTTGCGCTCAAGTTAATCATTGACCGTGAAAATGAGATCAATGCTTTTCAACCAGAAGAATATTGGACTATTGATGGAGTCTTCAAAAAGGGGACTAAGCAATTCCAAGCATCCTTCTATGGAATGAATGGCAAGAAGATGAAATTGGCTACCAATGAAGAGGTCAAAGAAGTCTTGTCTCACCTATCCAGCAAAGACTTTACAGTGGATCAGGTAGATAAAAAAGAGCGCAAGCGTAACGCTCCACTACCTTATACTACCTCAACTATGCAGATGGATGCAGCTAATAAAATCAATTTCCGTACTCGAAAGACCATGATGGTTGCCCAGCAACTCTATGAAGGGATTAATATTGGTACGGGCGTCCAAGGTTTGATCACCTATATGCGTACAGACTCGACTCGTATCAGTCCAGTTGCACAAAATGAAGCTGCAAGCTACATCAATGAACGTTTTGGTAGTAAGTATTCTAAGCATGGTAGCAAGGTCAAAAATGCTACTGGTGCTCAAGATGCCCATGAGGCTATTCGCCCATCAAGTGTCTTTAACACGCCAGAAAAAATTGCTAAATACTTAGACAAAGACCAACTAAAACTCTATACCCTTATCTGGAACCGTTTTGTAGCGAGTCAGATGACTGGTGCCATCTTTGATACCATGGCTGTTAAGCTCTCTCAAAATGGAGTTCAATTTGCAGCAAATGGCAGTCAGATTAAATTTGATGGTTACTTGGCCATTTACAATGACTCAGATAAGAATAAGATGTTGCCGGACATGGCAGTTGGTGATGTGGTCAAACAGGTCAATAGTAAACCTGAGCAACACTTTACTCAACCCCCAGCACGATATTCTGAGGCTACTTTAATTAAGACCTTGGAAGAAAATGGAGTTGGACGTCCATCTACTTATGCACCAACTATTGAAACCATTCAAAAGCGCTATTATGTGCGTTTGGTAGCCAAGCGTTTTGAACCGACAGAACTGGGAGAAATTGTCAACAAACTGATTGTTGAATACTTCCCAGATATCGTCAATGTAACCTTTACAGCTGAAATGGAAGGTAAACTAGATGATGTCGAAGTCGGTAAAGAACAATGGCAACGAGTCATTGATGAATTTTACAAACCCTTCTCTAAAGAGGTTGCCAAAGCCGAAGAGGAAATGGAAAAAATCCAAATCAAGGATGAGCCAGCAGGATTTGATTGTGAAGTGTGTGGCAGTCCAATGGTCATTAAACTTGGTCGTTTTGGTAAGTTCTACGCTTGTAGCAATTTCCCAGATTGCCGTCATACACAGGCTATCGTGAAAGAGATTGGTGTTGAGTGTCCAAGCTGTCATCAAGGACAAATTATTGAACGAAAAACTAAGCGTAATCGTATCTTCTATGGTTGCAATCGCTATCCAGAGTGTGAATTCACTTCTTGGGACAAGCCTGTAGGGCGAGATTGTCCAAAATGTGGAAACTTCCTCATGGAGAAAAAAGTCCGTGGTGGCGGTAAGCAAATCGTTTGTAGCAATGGTGATTACGAAGAAGAAAAAATCAAATAAAAAAATGAGTCCTGAAAGTAAATTTCAGGCTCTTTTTAGTAAAGGCTTGACAAAATTCCTAACTTTGTGGGAAACTAATAGATGATTATTTATAACTAGGAGAAGTTATGCGTATTATTTATCTGATTATTGGATTTCTGTCATTAGCTCTGGCTATTGTTGGAGTTGTCTTGCCCTTGTTGCCTACGACTCCTTTTCTTTTGTTGTCTATTGCTTGTTTTTCAAAAAGTTCCAAGCGTTTTGAAGATTGGCTTTATCATACCAAACTTTATCAGACTTACGTAGCGGACTTTCGTGAGACCAAGTCTATTGCGCGTGAACGTAAGAAAAAGATTATTGTATCAATTTATATCTTGATGGGAATTTCCATTTATTTTGCGCCTCTTTTACCAGTTAAAATCGGTTTGGGATGTTTAACCATCTTTATTACCTACTATCTTTTTAAGGTGATTCCTGATAAAGAATAGTTTTAATAAGTAACGATTTCCCTTGATAAAAATAAAAACATATTCAAAATAATATGATATAATAAATTTAAAGTAATCTTCAAGGAGAATCAAATGATTTACGAATTTTGTGCTGAAAATGTAACCTTGCTTGAAAAAGCTATGCAGGCAGGAGCTCGCCGCATCGAGCTCTGTGATAATCTAGCAGTTGGTGGAACAACTCCAAGCTACGGAGTGACAAAGGCAGCTGTGGAACTGGCGGCCGACTACGATACGACCATTATGACTATGATTCGCCCGCGTGGTGGTGATTTTGTCTACAATGATTTAGAAGTTGCTATCATGCTTGAGGATATTGCTCTGACTGCTCAAGCAGGTAGCCAAGGCGTTGTCTTTGGTGCATTGACTGCTGATAAGAAGTTGGACAAGGCCAATCTTGAAAAATTGATTGCTGCATCTAAAGGTATGGAAATTGTTTTCCATATGGCATTTGATGAATTGAGCGAACAGGATCAGTTGGAAGCTATTGATTGGCTCAGCCAGGCTGGTGTAACACGCATCCTCACTCGTGCTGGTGTATCTGGAGATTCTCTAGAGAAACGTTTTGCGAACTATCACAGAATCCTAGAACACGCTGCAGAAAAAATTGAAATTTTACCTGGTGGAGGGATTGACATGGACAACCGTCAAACCTTTATCGACCAACTGGGTGTGACACAATTACATGGAACTAAGGTTGTCTTTTAAAAAAATAGAAAGGAACTGCTAGCTTTTGGTAGCAGTTTTCGCTTATGTTTGAAATTTTTAAAGCTTATCAGTTTAATAGTAAAAAGGCCAAAGAGTATGGATTTGTAGAAAATCAAGGCGTATGGACCCATAGTTCGACTATCTTGCAGGGAGACTTTCTCATGATGGTTACAGTTGAGGATGGAGTCTTAGGTTTTCAAGTTTATGACCAAGAAACTGGGGATCTCTATCCACAAGTTCATATGACCAGTATGAGAGGGACATTTGTAGGAAGTGTCCGTGAAGCCTGCTTAGAAGTTCTTTATGAAATCCGAAAGTCTTGTTTTGAGGTGCAGGATTTTATCTATCCTCAGACCAAGAGAATCATGAGTCGTGTTCAAGAAAAGTATGAAAATCAATTAGAATACTTATGGGAGAAATCTCCTGATACTGCGATTTTACGCCATGAAAATAATCAGAAGTGGTATGCAGTTCTTATGAAGATTTCTTGGGATAAGCTTGAAAAGGACAGAGAAGGATTAGTGGAAGCAGTCAATCTCAAACATGATCAAGTATCTGATTTGTTGGTAAAAAAAGGGATTTATCCAGCCTTTCATATGAACAAGCGCTACTGGATTAGTGTGCCACTGGATGATAGTTTATCAGATGAAGAGATGCTAGAATTGATCGAAAAAAGCTGGAACTTGACCTTGAAAAAGTAATTATATTTACTTGATTTTTCAAATACTTTCAATTAGCAAAATATTCTTTACTGAAGAAATTTTCAGAAAATATTGGATTTTTTCTTGACATGTGTTTTTTCCTATGCTAAAATACTAAACAAGATATCAAACGAAGGAGAAAGTCAAACATGAAAACAGCTAAGTTTAATCAATTTGCTTTGTTGTTGAGGTACTCGGGCTAGTGCAGAAGCATTAGTCCTGTTTGGCTTACCAAGCGGGAGTAAATCAACATCTCGCTTGGAACTCCGAGCGAGATGTTTTTTTAAAACCAAATTTAGAAAAGGGGAAATCTTATGAGAACAGTTGAATTTCTAGATACTAGCCTTCGAGATGGTGAGCAGACACCAGGTGTCAATTTTTCAATAAAAGAAAAGGTTGCTATAGCAAAACAGCTAGAAAAATGGGGAATTTCGGCAATTGAAGCTGGTTTTCCAGCAGCTAGTCCAGACTCATTTACTGCAGTTCAGGAAATCGCAAAAGTCTTGAAGAAAACAGCGGTGACTGGTTTAGCTCGTTCTGTTAAATCTGATATTGACGCTTGTTATGAAGCACTCAAGGATGCTAAGTATCCACAAATACATGTCTTTATAGCTACCAGTCCGATTCACCGTAAGTATAAGCTCAATAAGAGTAAGGAAGAGATTTTGGAAGCGATCAGTGAACATGTTTCCTATGCACGGAGTAAGTTTGAAGTAGTAGAATTTTCTCCAGAAGATGCGACTAGAACTGAGTTGGACTTTCTCCTACAAGTCGTTCAGACAGCGGTAGATGCAGGCGCGACTTATATCAATATTCCTGATACGGTTGGTTTTACCACACCAGAGGAATATGGGAATATCTTCAAGTATCTGATTGACAATGTTAAAACTGATCGTCAGATTATCTATTCGCCTCACTGTCACGATGACCTTGGAATGGCAGTTGCAAATAGCCTTGCAGCTGTTAAGAATGGTGCAGGGCGTGTTGAAGGAACCATTAACGGTATTGGAGAACGAGCTGGGAATGCTGCTTTAGAAGAAATAGCGGTGGCCCTAAATATTCGCCAAGATTATTACCAAGCAGAGACAAGGATTGTCCTAAACGAAACGATTAATACGTCTGAAATGGTTTCTCGTTTCTCAGGAATTCCAGTTCCAAAAAACAAGGCGGTTGTTGGAGGAAATGCCTTCTCTCACGAATCAGGTATTCACCAAGATGGTGTTCTTAAAAATCCTCTCACTTATGAAATCATTACACCTGAACTGGTGGGTGTTAAGAGTAATAGTCTCCCACTTGGGAAATTATCTGGTCGCCATGCCTTTGTAGAAAAACTGAGAGAACTGGCCTTAGACTTCACAGAAGAGGATATCAAGCCACTCTTTGACAAATTCAAATCACTTGCAGATAAGAAACAAGAAGTCACTGACGCAGATATTCGAGCTCTAGTAGCTGGTACCATGGTTGAAAATCCAGAAGGGTTCCACTTCGATGATCTACAACTCCAAACTCATGCGGAAAATGATATTGAAGCGACTGTTAGCTTGGCTAATTTGGATGGTGAAAAGGTTGAATTTAATGCAACAGGACAAGGTTCGGTTGAGGCCATCTTTAACGCTATCGATAAATTCTTTAATCAATCTGTTCGCTTGGTATCCTACACCATTGATGCGGTAACAGACGGGATTGATGCTCAGGCACGTGTCTTAGTTACTGTTGAAAACAGAGATACTGAAACTATCTTTAACGCAGCAGGTCTTGATTTTGATGTGTTGAAAGCATCAGCTATTGCTTATATCAATGCCAATACTTTTGTTCAAAAAGAGAATACTGGCGAGATCGGCCCAAATCTTTCCTACCGTGACATGCCTAGTGTTTAAAGGAGAATTCTATGACAAAGAAAATAGTGGCCCTAGCAGGCGACGGAATTGGACCAGAAATCATGGAAGCTGGTTTAGAAGTTCTTGCATCGATAGCCGAAAAAACAGGATTTGACTTTGAGATAGACAGACGACCATTTGGAGGTGCAGGTATTGATGCTACAGGACATCCATTACCAGATGAAACTTTAAAGGCTGCTAGACAAGCGGATGCTATTCTGCTTGCTGCAATCGGAAGTCCTCAGTATGATGATGCTCCTGTTCGCCCTGAACAAGGACTATTGGCTCTCCGCAAGGAACTAAATCTCTATGCTAATATTCGTCCGGTAAAGATATTTGAGAGTCTCAAGCACTTGTCACCGCTTAAACCAGAAAGAATTGCTAGTGTTGATTTTGTAGTAGTCCGTGAGTTGACTGGTGGCATTTACTTTGGAGAACATATCCTTGAAGAGAAAAAAGCGCGTGATATCAACGATTATAGTTACGAGGAAGTCGAGCGGATTATTCGTAAGGCCTTTGAAATTGCTAGAAGCCGGAGAAAAATCCTCACCAGTATTGATAAGCAAAATGTTTTGGCGACATCGAAACTCTGGAGGAAAGTATCTGAAGAAGTCGCGAAAGATTTCCCTGATGTAGAACTGGAGCATCAGCTAGTCGACTCGGCTTCCATGCTCATGATTACAAATCCAGCCAAGTTTGATGTTATCGTGACAGAGAATCTTTTTGGAGATATCTTATCTGATGAATCAAGCGTTCTATCTGGTACACTTGGAGTTATGCCATCGGCTAGTCACTCTGAAAATGGACCGAGCCTTTATGAACCGATTCATGGTTCAGCACCTGATATAGCTGGTCAGGGTATTGCCAATCCCATTTCTATGATTTTATCAGTTGCAATGATGCTTCGAGATAGTTTTGGACGTTATGAGGATGCGGAGCGTATCGAGCGTGCTGTTGAGGCAAGTCTAGCTGCAGGTATTTTAACGAGAGATTTAGGAGGACAGGCTTCGACCAAGGAAATGACGGAAGCCATCATTGAAAGATTATGAAGATAAATCAAGGAATTACTTTTGCTCTCTTAATTTGGAACCTTTTGATTTTTGTCATCTATGGCATTGACAAATCCAAAGTCAAAAGAGGTGCTTGGCGAATCCCAGAAAAATATTTATTATCATTTGCATTCTTTTGTGGCGGTTTTGGAGCCTGGTTGGCAGGAATTA
The DNA here is from genome assembly GCF_040888305.1 of Streptococcus fermentans. Taxonomy (NCBI): domain Bacteria; kingdom Bacillati; phylum Bacillota; class Bacilli; order Lactobacillales; family Streptococcaceae; genus Streptococcus; species Streptococcus fermentans. Next base: position 10,382 of record NZ_JBFNFG010000013.1, read on the forward strand.
CTTTTCACCACAAGACCAGAAAATGGTATTTTAAAACAGTTTGGTTCCTAGGAATAGTAACTACACTAGTGGCTTTGTATTTTGTATGGAGGTAATGAATGGCAGGAAAATCAATTTTTGATAAATTATGGGACCTCCATGTAATCACAGGAGAAGAGGGACAACCGCAACTCATGTATGTGGATCAGCACTACATCCATGAAGTGACCAGTCCTCAAGCTTTTCAAGGATTACGAGATGCAGGGAGAAGATTGAGGAGACCAGATTTAACATTTGGTACCTTTGACCACAATGTTCCGACGGTTAATATTTACGATATTCGAGATGTAATATCCAAGGCTCAAATTGATAAGTTGGCAGAAAATGTTGAGGAATTCGGGATTGAACATGCGACCCACGGTTCTGAAAAACAAGGCATCGTTCACATGGTTGGTCCAGAAACAGGACGAACACAACCAGGAAAATTTATCGTCTGTGGAGATAGCCATACGGCGACCCATGGAGCTTTTGGAGCGATTGCTTTCGGAATTGGGACCAGTGAGGTCGAGCATGTCTTTGCTACTCAAACCATTTGGCAGGTTAAACCCAAGAAAATGTTGGTGGAATTCACTGGAGTTCCTCAAAAAGGAGTTTATGCCAAAGATTTCATTCTAGCCTTGATTGCCAAATACGGCGTTGCTTGTGGTGTTAGTTACGTGGTGGAGTATCGAGGTCAGGCTATTGATGCCTTGAGCATGGAAGAGCGAATGACCATCTGCAATATGTCCATAGAGTTTGGGTCCAAGATGGGAATTATGAATCCAGACCAGACCACCTATGACTATCTTAAGGGGCGCGAGTGTGTCCCAAAGGATTTTGACGCAGCAGTTACTGACTGGAAAAGACTGGTTAGTGATGACGATGCCGTCTATGACAAGGTTATCCATATGGATGTTTCTGAATTAGCACCTATGGTGACTTGGGGAACTAATCCTGCCATGGGAGTTGACTTTGAAACTAGCTTCCCAGAAATAAAGGATATGAACGATGAACGTGCTTATCATTACATGGATTTACAGCCAGGTCAGAAACCAGCAGATATCGAACTTGGCTATGTTTTTATAGGTTCTTGTACCAATGCTCGACTTAGCGATCTACAACTGGCTGCTCGATTTGTTGAAGGGAAAAAAATTGCCCCTAACTTAACAGCTATTGTGGTACCTGGTTCACGACCAGTCAAGCGAGCTGCTGAAAAGTTGGGCTTGGATAAGGTTTTCCAAGATGCAGGCTTTGAGTGGAGAGACCCAGGTTGCTCCATGTGCCTAGGAATGAATCCTGATAAGGTACCAGATGGTGTTCACTGCGCCTCAACTAGCAATCGTAACTTTGAAGATCGCCAGGGATTTGGTGCTAAAACTCATCTTTGTAGTCCAGCCATGGCTGCTGCGGCAGCTATCGCAGGGCGTTTCGTAGATGTTCGGAAAATGCCTGAAGCCCAGTAAGGAGAGGATATGGAAAAATTTACAGTTTATACAGGAACAACGGTTCCTCTTATGAATGATAATATTGATACCGACCAAATCCTACCCAAGCAGTTTCTCAAGTTAATTGATAAGAAAGGATTTGGTAAATACCTCATGTATGCTTGGCGTTATCTGGATGATCAGTATACTGAGGACCCAGACTTTGTCTTTAACCAACCTGAATATCGCAAGGCCAGTATTCTAATCACAGGAGATAATTTTGGGGCAGGTTCTTCGAGGGAACACGCTGCTTGGGCACTAGCAGATTACGACTTTAAGGTCGTGATTGCGGGCTCTTTTGGAGATATTCATTACAATAATGAACTCAATAATGGCATGTTACCCATTGTTCAACCTAGGGAAGTTAGAGAAAAACTCACTCAGCTCCAACCAACTGATCAAGTGACGGTTGACTTGGAACAACAAATAATCATCACACCAGTTGGAGAATTCTCCTTTGAAATCGATAGCGAATGGAAACACAAGCTCTTAAATGGTTTGGATGATATCGGTATTACTTTGCAGTATGAAGACTTGATTGCTGCTTATGAAAAACAACGACCAGCCTACTGGCAGGATTAGAAAAAATAGAAAAGGAAATAGAACTATGACAAAACACATTCAATGGAACGGAACACTTTCACAAGAAGGCTATGACATTTTAAAAGGTGAGGGCGGATGTATCGTTTGCCCTACAAAAGTTGGTTACATCATCATGACTAGCGATAAGGCAGGCCTTGAACGCAAATTTGAAGCTAAAGAGCGTAACCGTAACAAACCAGGTGTGGTTCTCTGTGGAAGCATGGACGAGCTTCGCGCTTTAGCACAACTCAACCCAGAAATTGAAGCCTTCTATCAAAAACATTGGGATGAAGACATTCTTCTTGGTTGTATCCTTCCATGGAAACCAGAAGCCTTTGAAAAATTGAAAGCTTACGGTGATGGTCGTGAAGAACTCATGACCGATGTGCGTGGAACGAGCTGTTTCGTTATCAAGTTTGGGAAAGCTGGTGAACAATTGGCTGCTAAACTCTGGGAAGAAGGCAAGATGGTCTACGCTTCATCAGCAAACCCGTCTGGAAAAGGAAACCGAGGTAAGGTTGAAGGTATCGGTGAGCGTATCGAAGGAGCAGTGGATCTTGTCATTGAGGCAGATGACTATGTTGCATCAATCCAGCCAGACAAAACTGTTGAAACACGCTACGAGCAAGGTGTGATGGTGTCTATGGTCGATAAAGACGGTAAGCTTATTCCGGAACAAGGAGGAGCACGTTCAACTTCTCCGGCACCAGTTGTGATCCGTAAAGGTCTTGACATTGATAAAATCATGATGCATTTATCGGATACCTTTAATTCATGGGATTACCGTCAAGGTGAGTATTACTAAAATAAGAAAGAAGTCTAGTGTTAAGATGGGAGAAAGCCTCTACGCTGGGCTTTTTTTAATCTTCAAAAAATATTTTATAGAAGGCATCATTAAGGTAGTGCAATTTCAGACATAAGGCATCTCAATGTCTACTTATTATCTAAATTAAGAATTATAAACACGAACATTATTTGTTTTCGGTCATTACAATTGACAAAAAACGGACATTATTGTAAACTTGTTAGAGTAATTGTCTGGAAAAGACGAGGCTATTCCTAACTTTAGGAAGGTCTAAACAAGAGAAATGAGAGAAATATGTTAAACGAATTTCCGATCTTTGACTATGAAGATATTCAGCTAATCCCTAACAAGTGTGTTCTTAAAAGTCGTGCAGAGGCTGATACGCAGGTAACTTTAGGGAAGCATACCTTTAAATTACCAGTTGTTCCTTCCAATATGCAAACAATCCTAGATGAAAATGTTGCTGAACAACTTGCTAAGGGTGGATATTTCTATATTATGCATCGTTTTGATGAAGAAGGACGCATTCCTTTTGTCAAACGTATGCACGATCAGGGCTTGATTGCTTCAATCTCAGTAGGTGTTAAAGACTACGAGTATGATTTTGTGAGTCAATTAAAGGCTGATGCACCAGAGTACATCACCATTGATATTGCTCATGGTCATGCTGACAGCGTGATTTCAATGATTCAGCACATCAAGAAAGAATTACCTGATACTTTTGTCATCGCTGGTAATGTTGGAACTCCAGAAGCTGTGCGTGAACTTGAAAATGCTGGTGCAGATGCTACTAAGGTCGGAATCGGTCCAGGTAAGGTATGTATTACTAAGGTAAAAACTGGTTTTGGTACTGGGGGTTGGCAGTTAGCAGCCCTTCGCTGGTGTGCTAAAGCTGCGCGTAAACCAATTATTGCCGATGGTGGTATCCGTACACATGGTGATATTGCCAAGTCAATCCGCTTTGGTGCAAGCATGGTCATGATTGGTTCACTGTTTGCAGGGCATATCGAAAGTCCTGGTAAAACAGTTGAAGTGGACGGTAAACAATTCAAAGAATACTATGGTTCGGCTTCAGAATACCAAAAAGGTGCTTATAAGAATGTCGAAGGTAAAAAAATCCTTCTTCCTGCCAAAGGGCATTTACAGGATACCTTAACTGAGATGGAACAGGATTTGCAAAGTTCGATTTCTTATGCTGGAGGTCGTAAGGTTGCTGATCTTCGTCACGTTGACTATGTCATTGTGAAGAACTCTATCTGGAATGGTGATGCTCACTAAAAATATGATTACTTATTTATGCCGCGAATTGGCGTGGCGTTTCTACAAGGTACCGTAAATACCTAACAATGAGTAAGCTGCAGAGATATAAGGATAGGTGTTAAATCTATTTCTTTATTTCCTAGAGGCTTACTTGGTAAGTCTCTTTTTATTTCGGAGGTTATTGTGAAATTATTAGAAGAACGAATTTTAAAGGACGGAAACGTTCTTGGTGAGAACATTCTTAAGGTGGATTCCTTCTTAACCCACCAAGTTGATTATTCCTTGATGCGCGAGGTTGGTCGTACTTTTGCAGAGCATTTTAAAAATGCTGGTATTACCAAAGTCGTAACCATTGAGGCATCTGGAATTGCCCCAGCCCTTTATGTGGCTGAACAGTTAGATGTACCCATGATTTTTGCTAAGAAGGCAAAAAATATTACTATGAATGAAGGAATTTTGACTGCTGAAGTTTATTCTTTTACTAAACAAGTAACTAGTACCGTATCTATTGCAGGTAAGTTCTTATCTCCTCAAGATAAAGTATTAATTATTGATGATTTCTTGGCTAATGGTCAAGCAGCTAATGGTTTGATTCAGATTATTGAACAGGCTGGTGCTACAGTTGAAGCTATCGGAATTGTGATTGAAAAATCTTTCCAAGATGGTCGTGGACTGCTAGAAAAATCAGGCCATCAAGTAGTATCACTCGCGCGATTAGAGCGTTTTGAAAATGGAAAAGTTATATTTAAGGAGGCAGACATCTAATGAAACAACAGGAAAACCACTCACAGGCAGCCGTTCTTGGTTTGCAACACTTGCTAGCCATGTACTCAGGTTCAATCCTGGTACCAATCATGATTGCAAGTGCTTTAGGATATTCAGCTCAACAGTTGACCTATCTTATTTCAACAGATATCTTTATGTGTGGGGTTGCAACTCTCTTGCAATTGCAACTCAATAAACACTTCGGTGTTGGATTGCCAATCGTTCTTGGTGTTGCCTTCCAGTCTGTTGCTCCTCTTATCATGATCGGTCAGAGTCATGGTAGCGGTGCTATGTTCGGAGCCTTGATTGCATCAGGGATTTATGTTATCCTGATTTCAGGTATCTTCTCTAAAGTTGCCAATCTTTTCCCTGCAATCGTAACTGGTTCTGTTATCACAACTATCGGATTGACCTTGATTCCAGTTGCCATCGGAAATATGGGAAATAACGTAGAAAAACCAACCGGTCAAAGTTTAGCCTTGGCAATGATTACTGTTCTCATTATTCTTTTGGTAAATATTCTTACAAAAGGATTTATCAAATCTATTTCCATTTTGATCGGTTTGATTGCAGGTACGATTATCGCTGCAACTATGGGCTTGGTTGACTTCTCTCCAGTAGCAGAAGCTCCACTAGTTCATATCCCAACTCCATTCTACTTCGGTGCTCCACAATTTGAGATTTCATCTATTGTCATGATGTGTATCATCGCAACTGTATCAATGGTAGAATCAACAGGTGTGTATCTTGCCCTTTCTGATATTACTAAAGATCCAATCGATAGCACTCGTCTCCGCAATGGTTATCGTGCTGAAGGTCTTGCTGTCTTACTTGGTGGACTTTTCAATACCTTCCCTTATACAGGATTTTCACAAAACGTAGGTTTGGTGAAACTTTCAGGTATTCGTACTCGTTTGCCAATCTACTACGCAGCTGGTTTCCTTATCTTGCTCGGTCTTTTGCCTAAGTTCGGTGCCTTGGCACAGATTATTCCTAGTCCTGTTCTAGGTGGAGCTATGCTCGTCATGTTCGGTTTCGTGTCTCTCCAAGGAATGCAAATCTTGGCGCGTGTAGACTTCGAACGCAATGAACACAACTTCCTCATTGCAGCAGTTTCTATCTCTGCTGGGGTTGGATTGAATGGAAGTAATCTCTTCAATACTTTACCGACTGAATTACAAATGTTCTTCTCAAATGGTATTGTCATTGCAAGTACAGTAGCCATCGTCTTGAACGCTATTTTGAATCGTAAAAAATAACTAAAAGTGAGAAGCGATAGAAATATCCTTCTCATTTTCTTTTTTAGAGCTTGATTATTGTTTATAGAGTCCTTTTTATGGTAAAATGGTTCTATGAATGAAAGAATGAAAGAGCTCGTTGAACTGCTCAATCGCTATGCGACAGAGTATTATACAAGTGATAATCCATCTGTATCTGATAGTGAGTATGACCGTCTTTATCGTGAATTGGTAGAGTTAGAAAAAGCTCATCCTGACCAAGTTTTACCAGAAAGTCCGACACATCGTGTTGGTGGAAAGATTCTTGATGGGTTTGAGAAATATAGTCATCAGTATCCTCTCTATAGTTTGCAGGATGCTTTTTCTCGTGAAGAGCTCGATGCCTTTGATGCGCGTGTTCGTAAAGAATTGGATGATGTCACTTATATTTGTGAGTTGAAGATTGATGGTTTATCGATTTCCTTGACTTATGAGCAGGGAATTTTTGTTGCTGGAGCAACTCGAGGTGATGGCTCCATTGGTGAAAACATCACTGAGAATCTTAAACGAGTGAAAGACATTCCTTTAGCATTATCTGAAAAAATAGATATAACAGTTCGTGGTGAATGTTATATGCCGAGAACTTCTTTTGATCAGGTGAATCAATCTCGTCAAGAAAACGGGGAGCCAGAATTTGCCAATCCAAGAAATGCTGCTGCAGGAACCCTTCGCCAGTTAGACACAGGAGTAGTAGCCAAACGTAATCTTGCAACCTTCCTTTATCAGGAAGCTAGTCCTTCAACTCGGGATAGTCAAGAGAAGGTTTTGAAACATTTAGAACAATTAGGCTTTGTAGTTAATCAAAGACGTCTATTAGCTCATAGTATGGACGAGGTTTGGGCGTTTATTCAAGAAATTGGTCAAGAAAGAGATCAGTTGCCTTATGATATCGATGGAGTTGTGATTAAGGTCAATGATCTAGCTGGTCAGGAGCAACTAGGATTTACAATCAAAGCACCTAAATGGGCAGTAGCATATAAATTCCCAGCAGAAGAAAAAGAAGCGAAACTTCTTTCTGTTGACTGGACAGTAGGGCGTACAGGAGTTGTGACTCCGACTGCTAATCTTACTCCAGTGCAACTTGCAGGTACAACTGTAAGTCGTGCAACTCTTCATAATGTCGACTATATCGCTGAAAAGGATATCCGTAAGGATGACACAGTCATTGTCTACAAAGCGGGTGATATCATACCAGCCGTTCTACGAGTGGTGGAGTCTAAACGTGTATCGGAGGAAAAACTAGATATCCCAACAAACTGTCCAAGTTGTGAGAGTAAGCTGTTACACTTTGAAGATGAGGTGGCTCTTCGTTGTATAAACCCACGTTGTCCAGCTCAAATCAAGGAAGGGTTGATTCACTTTGCATCTCGTGACGCCATGAATATCTCTGGCCTTGGTCCATCAATCGTGGAGAAATTATTTGCTGCTAATTTGGTTAAGGATGTTGCAGATATTTATCGCTTGACAGTTGAAGATTTTCTCTTGTTAGACGGCATCAAGGAGAAATCAGCTCAAAAGCTCTACCAGGCTATTCAAGCATCCAAAGAAAATTCTGCTGAAAAACTTTTGTTTGGTTTGGGGATTCGTCATGTAGGAAGTAAGGCAAGTCAGTTGCTTTTACAAAACTTCCACTCAATCGAATCGCTAGCACAAGCCAATCCTGAAGAAATTGCAAATATTGAAAGTTTGGGGAGTGTCATTGCTCAAAGCCTACAGACCTATTTTGCTACAGAGGGTTCTGAAATCCTTTTAAGGGAATTGAAAGAATCAGGTGTTAATCTAGACTACAAAGGACAAACAGTTGCAGCAAATGCTGCCTTGTCTGGTCTAACTGTCGTATTGACAGGAAAGCTAGAGCGTTTGAATCGCTCAGAAGCTAAAAATAAATTAGAAAGTCTAGGAGCCAAGGTTACTGGTAGTGTGTCGAAAAAAACAGACCTTGTTGTAGCAGGAGCAGATGCAGGAAGCAAGCTCCAAAAAGCACAAGAACTGGGAATAGAGATTCGTGATGAAGCTTGGCTTGAGAGTTTGTAAGTTATGAAAGAAGTAAAAAAACGCGCACGTCTCATTTATAATCCGACCTCAGGCCAGGAAATTATCAAGCAAAATATCGCAGAAGTTCTAGAAGTGTTAGAGAGCATAGGCTATGAAACCAGTGCTTTTCAGACCAAACCTAAACACTTATCAGCTCAGAAAGAAGCAGAAAGAGCTGCAAAAGCTGGCTTTGATTTGGTTTTGGTAGCTGGTGGCGATGGTACTATCAATGAAGTGGTTAATGGAATTGCACCTCTGGAACATCGTCCAAAGATAGCCATCATTCCTACTGGAACTACCAATGACTATGCAAGAGCATTGAAAATCCCTATGGGGGATCCAGTTGCTGCAGCCAAGATCATTGCTAAAAATGAAACCAAGAAAATTGATATTGGTCGTGCCTTTGGCGATAAGTATTTCATCAATATTGCTGCGGCAGGAGCTCTTACGGAGTTAACCTTTAGTGTTCCGAGTGAACTGAAGACGCGTTTGGGGTATCTGGCCTACGTTGCTAAAGGCATCGAGATGTTTCCAAAATCCAAGGCCCGTCCTGTTCGTATTTATCATGATTGGGGCATTTTTACAGGTGAAGTTTCTCTTGTCTTTGTTGCCTTGACCAATTCTATCGGTGGATTTGAGCAATTTGCACCTGATACCAAACTGGATGATGGCAATTTCACGCTTATTCTGGTAAAGACAGATAAAATACTAGATATGTTGAGTCTGCTAGTTCAGGCCATGAACGGAGGCCAACATGTGTCAGATGTCAATGTTGAATATCTGAAAACTAGTAAACTCCGAATTGAAACTTTGGATCAGGAAGAGCCATTTATGCTCAACCTTGATGGAGAATACGGTGGCGACACACCAGTAGATTTGGAAGTATGCCATAATCACATTGAGTTTTTTGTGAATCGTGAGGCGATTGATCAAGAAATTATTAGTAACATATAAAATCAAATTTAATTTAGAAATTAGGGAGAACCATGTACAATTATCCTGTACTTATTCATTATCATCGTAAAGATGAAGCTTACGAGGCTTGCAGCTTCAGCAAAAAGCCTCTAGATTCAACAGAACTTATCAAAGAAGAAGAATATTTTGGAGCAAAATTCTCACTGACTCAATCGAGTGAAGTAGCTCTTGAGACCATGACTTTTGCTGTTGAAAAAGATGGTGTCAGCAAAGAATATCCTATTCGCTTCGATTATTATCCACTTTTGACAGAGGTTTGGATTTTGGATGGAGATGATACAGTTTATTATTCTGAAAATCCAGCTATTGCCAGTCCACACTATAAGGACCAAAATCCTTTTGCCTTTGACAAGGCAATCAATAGTGCGAGTTTCGACCACCACTGGGGTTATCAAGGAGAGTTGGGATGTCAAGTTTCTGAAAATGAAACAAGTTTTAGCTTATGGGCACCAACAGCTACTTCTGTCCAAGTAGTAGTCTATGAATCAGCGAAGAATGACGCTCCTATCTTTAAAACCTTTGAAATGGAGCGAGGAAATAGTTATTCCTATAGCCACAAGTATAATACCATTGGTGTTTGGAGTTTAACAGTTCCAGAAAGCCTAGCAGGTCGTGCTTATCACTACCAAATTGACTTTCCTCATCACCAGTCATTAACTCGTGATCCATATACAATAGCGACAAGTCCTGATGGAAAACGTTCAGCCATCGTTTCAGACCAAGATCGTCAGGTCGAAGGTTTTGAGGTTAAGCATGGTACAGAAGCAACTTGGCGTTTGGAAAATCCTTGCCAAGCAGTCATTTATGAAATGCATATCCGTGATTTGACTAAGTCTGAAACATCTGGTGTTGCGCCAGAATTAAGAGGAACCTTCTTAGGTGCAGCGCAAACTGGAACAGTTAACCAGTATGGTCAGTCGACTTCGTTTGACTATATCAAAGAACTTGGTGTCAACTATGTTCAGTTGCAACCAATTGCTGACCGTCATAAAGAATACGACGCAGATGGAAATGTAACTTATAACTGGGGATATGATCCACAAAACTACAATGCTCCAGAAACTAGCATGTCTACAAATCCAAATGATCCAGGTCAAGCTATTCGTGATTTGAAAGCCATGGTCCAAGCTTATCACGACGCTGGTATCGGTGTTATTATGGATGTTGTTTACAATCATACCTTCTCAACGGTGGATGCGCCATTCCAAACAACGGTTCCCGATTATTATTATCGAATGAACCATGACGGAACCTATCAAAATGGAACAGGAGTCGGTAACGAAACTGCCAGTGAGCATGAAATGTTCCGTAAATATATGATTGATTCTCTTCTCTACTGGGTAAAAGAATTCAATATTGACGGTTTCCGCTTTGACTTGATGGGGATCCATGATGTTAAAACCATGCAGATGATTCGTTGGGCTATGGACGAAGTCGATCCTAAAATCATCCTTTATGGAGAAGGATGGGATATGGGAACTGGTCTTGCTCCTTATGATAAGGCTAAGAAAGATAATGCCTATCAGTTGCCAAACATTGGATTCTTTAATGATAATCAACGTGATGCGGTCAAAGGTTGTGAAGTCTATGGTTCTATCAAATCTGGCTTCGTCAGCGGAGCAGGTACTGAGCCGATCCTCGCAAAGGCTATCCTTGGAAGTCGAGAACTTGGTTCATACCTTAGTCCAAATCAAGTCTTGAACTATGTAGAAGCCCACGATAACTACAATTTGCATGATTTGCTTAAAACCCTTCATCCAACGGAGAGTGAAAAACGTATCATGAAGAAAGTAGAAACAGCGACAGCCATGAACCTTCTCATGCAAGGGATGGCCTTCATGGAGTTGGGGCAAGAGTTTGGCCGTACCAAGCTTGTAGCTACAGGAGAAAATGGCGAGTTGACTCACGCAGATCGTGAGCGAGCGATGAATAGTTACAATGCTCCTGATAGCGTCAACCAAGTCAACTGGGATTTGATCAATGAGCGTCAAGATAGCATCGAGTTTGTCCGTCAAATTATTCGACTCAAAACACAAACCAGTGCCTTTTCATACCCTACCTATGAAGAAGTTTACCGTCATGTCTTTGTACATACAGCCATTGAAAATAGTGGTTGGATTGTCTACGAGATTCAGGGAATTGAAGAGCACTTCTTGGTTGTATTCAATGCTAAAGGGGCTTCCTATTACTATGAAAATGCAGGAAACCTAGAAATGTTAGTAACTAATAGCCGTTCTAACCAAGAAAATGCCATTGACGATGTCAGTGTGGCAGTCTTGAATGTTTTAGCGTAAGTCTTAGATTGAAGACAGAGTCAGTGAAGTGTAGGACAAAACTATCTTGCAGAGTCCAATGAATGAACAAAATGTTTCAAAGACTCATTTCTACTAAAAAAACGAGGTCGGGATTTTTTATCCCGGCCTATAATTCTAGACAGTCTCCGTTGAAGTCCTAAGTAAAACTAAAATTTTCAGAAATAGTAGTTCATTTTCAAGGCCTAGACAGATAGAAAAAGCAGAAGTTTCATTACAAATTGAATTAAAATTATAAAAGTTCATTAGTTATAGTGGGAGATACCTATGGATATCAATACAATTACGCTGGAAACATTTATCACATTAAATGAATCGGAGAAAGTTCAGTGTCTTAAAGACATTAAGCATAACTTCCAATTCGAGAAAGTAATAGAAATTCTTTTAGAGCTTGGCTTAGAAAATTTAAGTGGACTAGTCCTTAGTGAACTAGCCAAAGTCTATAATAATTGGAGTCAATTCGAAGAAGCCAAAAGAGTTTTAGAGATGGTCTCTGAAGAAGATAGGGATGCTATTTGGTATTATCGAAATGGTTTTACCCATTGGCGTTTATCTAGTGATCCGAACAAGGACTTTGAAACTGAAGCTAATCAGGCTCTAGATTTATTAGAAAATGCTATCAAAAATGCTGATTCCCCAACAAGTCCAGTCATTGAATGGTGTATTGAGTTGGTTAAAGTAGGTTCTCTAAAGGAAGTTTTTGAAGGCAAGCCAACAGATTATCCCCTGCTACAGAAATACTATTTTGAAGATGTTAATGAAACAAATCAAGAAATGAAAACTGCACAGAATAAGAAATTATACAAGAATATTAAGATAGAAGATGTTCAAAATGCAGAAGACTCTTGGGATATTATTAAACCAGTATACGAAACTGTTAACATCTATAACACCTATAAAGACTATCTCGATTCTGCAAAAATCTTTACTTTAGAACAAAGATACCTTCTGGCAATTATCTGGTATTTTATCGAAGTAAACAATGGAGGTCACTATCAATTTTTCGATAATTCGACAGGGATTGTCTGGAAAGATACTTTAAAGGGCTTCGAACTATTTGGAATGAAGGAGCATGCTTCTAATTTTAAAAATCTTCTTGCATACTTTGGTGGAACCATCTCCTTTGTTAGAGAAGAGAGAACTGAGCTGCTAACACAGATGGAAGAAGAGTATGGCGATGATTTTTATCAGAAGTTGGATGAAGCAGATGATTTTGTCTATGATTATGATGGAAATGAGAATGAACTAAGTTTTATCAAAAAAAATCCAGAGAAATTTGTTTTTCAAAGAAGTTCAGATAAATCGTAAAGAATAGTAAATAAAGAAAGAGCAGATTGGAAGATCTGCTCTATTTTTTGGGAGAAATCCCTTGTTTCTGAATAGTTGCAATCTAAATTGAATGTTATAAACTCAATATTTACGGATTTTCAATATATTTTTCAAAAATATAAGGCTAAAAATTGCTTAAATCCGAATATTTTGTTACTATTATATAAAAATGTAAGAAAATGAAAAGAGGCGAAGATAAATTGGAAAATTAAAATGATTTTCCCAGGACGCATCAGAGAATTATTTTCAGATTTTCAAAATAATTTTTAAAAATATAGTAATTTACTTGAAACTTCTCTTAAAAGGTAGTATAATAAAACTAAGAAAACGCTTTCAATTAAAAGGGGGATTCAATGGATAAATTTGAGGCTTTAAGAACTTTTACTAGTGGCGAAAATTTCCATCTTCAACACTATTTAGGAGCGCATCGTGAAGAAAGAGACGGTGAGTATGGCTATACATTCCGTGTCTGGGCGCCAAATGCGCAGGCTGTCCATCTAGTTGGTGATTTTACTAACTGGGTTGAAAATCAGATCCCCATGGTTCGTAATGAATCTGGAGTTTGGGAAGTTTTTACAACTTTAGCTCAAGAAGGACATATTTATAAATATCATATTACTCGTACTAATGGTCATCAGCTTATGAAGATTGATCCCTTGGCAGTACGCTATGAAGCTCGTCCAGGAACAGGGGCAGTTTTAACAGAAATTCCTGAGAAAAAATGGAAGGACGGTCTCTGGTTAGCTCGCAGAAAACGTTGGGGATTTTTCGAACGACCAGTCAATATCTATGAGGCGCATGCAGGATCTTGGAAGAGAAATCCTGATGGGACACCTTATAGCTTTGCTCAACTCAAAGAAGAGCTCATCCCCTATCTTGTTGAGATGAACTATACTCATATCGAGTTTATGCCTTTGATGTCTCACCCACTTGGTTTGAGTTGGGGCTACCAGCTCATGGGCTACTTCGCTTTAGAGCATGCCTATGGTCGTCCAGAAGAGTTTCAAGACTTCGTTGAGGAATGTCACATCAACAATATCGGTGTAATTGTGGACTGGGTACCTGGACACTTTACAATCAATGATGATGCTTTGGCATACTACGACGGCACACCGACTTTTGAATACCAGGATCATAATAAGGCTAACAACTACGGTTGGGGAGCACTCAACTTTGACCTTGGTAAAAATGAAGTCCAATCTTTCTTGATTTCTAGCATTAAGTTTTGGATCGATTTCTATCACCTAGATGGTATTCGTGTTGATGCCGTAAGTAATATTCTCTATCTAGATTATGACAATGCTCCATGGACACCAAATAAAGACGGTGGCAATCTCAACTATGAAGGATATTATTTCCTACAACGTTTGAATGATGTTATTAAATTAGCTCATCCGGATGTTATGATGATTGCAGAGGAGTCTTCTTCTGGTACCAAGATTACTGGCATGAAGGAAATGGGTGGACTTGGATTTGACTACAAGTGGAACATGGGTTGGATGAATGATATCTTACGATTCTACGAAGAAGATCCAATTTACCGCAAGTATGACTTTAATCTTGTGACCTTCAGCTTCATGTATGTCTTTAATGAAAATTATCTCCTACCATTCTCACATGATGAGGTTGTCCACGGTAAGAAGAGTATGATGCATAAGATGTGGGGTGATCGTTACAATCAGTTCGCTGGTTTGAGAAACCTTTACACTTATCAAATTTGTCACCCTGGTAAGAAATTACTCTTCATGGGTAGCGAATTTGGTCAATTCTTAGAGTGGAAATCTGAAGAGCAATTAGAGTGGTCTAACCTAGAAGATCCAATGAATGCCAAGATGAAGTACTTTACATCACAGTTGAATCAGCTTTATAAAGACCACCGTTGTCTTTGGGAAATTGATACAAGTTATGATGGTATTGAAATCATTGATGCGGATAATAGAGATCAGAGTGTTCTTTCCTTTATCCGTAAGGGCAAGAAAGGCGAGATGCTAGTCTGTGTCTTTAATATGGCACCAGTTGAACGTCCTGATTTTACAATTGGTCTTCCAGTTGCAGGCATTTATGAAGAAATTTGGAATACAGAGTTAGAACAATGGGGTGGTGTGTGGAAAGAGCATAACCAAACAGTTCAAACTCAAGAAGGATTATGGAAGGATTATGAGCAGACTTTGACATTTACATTGCCAGCTATGGGAGCAAGTATTTGGAAAATCAAACGTCGCATCAAACCTACTAAAAAAGTCGCTAATAAAACTCAAAAAGGAGTAGAAAATGAAGAATGAAATGCTAGCTTTAATCCTTGCTGGTGGGCAAGGAACTCGTCTTGGTAAACTCACTCAAAGCATTGCTAAACCTGCCGTGCAATTTGGTGGGCGCTACCGTATCATTGACTTCGCTCTTTCAAACTGTGCCAACTCTGGTATCCATAATGTTGGGGTTATTACACAGTATCAACCACTAGCTCTCAATAGCCACATTGGTAATGGTTCTAGTTGGGGTCTAGACGGTATTGACACAGGTGTTTCTATCCTTCAACCCTACTCTGCAAGTGAGGGGAACCGTTGGTTTGAAGGTACAAGTCATGCCATTTACCAAAATATCGACTATATCGACAGTATCAATCCTGAGTATGTTTTGATCCTTTCAGGTGACCATATCTACAAGATGGACTATGATGATATGCTCCAATCACACAAGGACAATAATGCCAGCTTGACAGTTGCTGTCTTGGATGTACCACTAAAAGAAGCTAGCCGTTTTGGTATCATGAATACAGATGCTAATAATCGTATTGTTGAGTTTGAAGAAAAACCAGCTGAACCAAAATCAACTAAGGCATCAATGGGTATCTATATCTTTGACTGGAAACGACTTCGTAATATGCTAGTTGCAGCTGAAAAGGCCAACCTAGATATGTCAGACTTCGGTAAAAATGTTATTCCAAATTATCTTGAAACAGGCGAGAGTGTCTATGCTTATGAATTCAATGGATACTGGAAGGACGTTGGTACTATCGAATCACTCTGGGAAGCAAATATGGAATACATCTCTCCAGAGAATGCTCTAGATAGCCGTAACCGTCAATGGAAAATTTATTCTCGTAACCTTATCGCTCCACCAAACTTTATTGGAGAACATGCTCATGTAGAAGACTCTCTTGTAGTGGATGGCTGTTACGTAAATGGTACAGTAAAACACTCTATCCTTTCTACAGCTGCTCAAGTTCGTAAGGGAGCAGAAGTTGTTGATTCTGTCATCATGAGTGGAGCAGTTATCGGTAGAGGAGCTAAAATTACACGTGCAATCATCGGTGAAGGTGCAATTATTGCCGATGGTGTTGAAATTGATGGTACAGAAGAAGTACAAGTAGTCGGATATAACGAAGTAGTGGGGGTAGCAACAGATGAAGATTGATAAATATTCAGCGATTTTAGGAAACACCGTTGGTTTCCATGATATGTCAACCTTGACAAGTAACCGTCCAGTGGCAACTTTACCATTTGGAGGAAAGTATCGTTTGATTGACTTCCCGCTTTCAAGTTTAGCTAATGCAGGCGTTCGTAGTATCTTTGGAATTTTCCAACAAGATAACATCAGCTCAGTTTTTGACCATATTCGTTCAGGACGTGAATGGGGCTTGAATACACTTCTTAGCCACTACTATCTTGGAATCTACAATACTCGTGTAGAGAGCAGTACTGTTGGAAAAGAGTACTATAAACAACTCTTAACTTACTTAAAACGTTCAGGTTCAGACCAAACAGTTTCCTTGAACTCTGATGTTTTGGTGAATATTGATCTCAATCAAGTTTTCCATTTGCATAATACAACAAAATCACCGATTACAGTAGTTTATAAGAAATTACCTAAGAAAGATATTTCAGAAGTAAATGCAATCCTTGATATCGACGAAACTGACCATGTGGTTTCTCACAAACTCTTTGATAAAAAATCAAATCAAGATTACTACAACATGTCAACAGATATCTTTGTTGTAGATACTCAATGGTTGATTAAACGTTTAGAAGAAGAAGCTCAAAAAGAATATCCAGAAAAATTACGTTATGTTCTTCGTGATTTAGCAGCTAAAGAAGGTGCTTTTGCATATGAATACACAGGATACCTAGCAAATATTCATTCAGTAGAAACATACTACCAAGCTAATTTAGATATGCTTGATCAGCATAAATTCTACTCTTTGTTCTCGCCAAATCAAAAGATTCACACTAAAGTTAAAAACGAAGAGCCTACTTACTATGCACCGGGTTCAAAAGTAAACACTTCTCAATTTGCTTCTGGTAGTATCGTTGAAGGCGAAGTGATTAAATCTGTTATTTCGCGTAATGTTCGTATCAATAAAGACAGCTTGGTTAAAGAATCTCTTATCTTCCCTCGTGTTGTCGTTGGAAAAGGTGCACAAGTTGAGTATGCAATTGTTGATAAGGGTGCTGAAATAGCTGAGGGAGTTGTTATTCGAGGTACAGCAGAAAACCCTGTTGTCATCAAAAAAGGCGAAAAAGTAACAGAGGATGTCCTTTCATGAAAATTTTATTTGTAGCAGCAGAGGGCGCTCCCTTTTCAAAAACAGGTGGATTGGGAGACGTTATCGGAGCACTTCCAAAATCATTAGTAAAAGCTGGGCATGAGGTTGCTGTTATCTTACCCTACTATGACATGGTAGAAGCTAAGTTTGGTAATCAGATTGAAGATGTCCTTCAATTCGAAGTCTATGTTGGTTGGCGCAGACAATTTTGTGGAATTAAGAAAACTGTTTTAAACGGTGTTACCTTCTACTTTATCGACAATCAATATTATTTCTTCCGTGGGCATGTTTATGGAGATTTCGATGATGGTGAACGTTTTGCCTTCTTCCAACTTGCTGCCCTTGAAGCTATGGAGCGTATTGGATTTATCCCTGATGTCCTCCACGCTCATGACTACCATACAGCAATGATTCCTTTCTTGTTGAAGGAAAAGTACAGATGGATTCAAGCCTACCAAGGAATCAAGACTGTTTTGACCATTCATAACTTGGAATTTCAGGGTCAATTCTCTGAAAGTATGCTTTGGGACTTGTTCAGGGTTGGATTTGAGCGCTACGCTGATGGAACAGTTCGTTGGAATGATTGTCTTAACTGGATGAAGGCAGGTATTCTCTATGCAAATCGTGTATCAACCGTATCACCGAGCTATGCTTATGAGATCATGACTACAGAGTTTGGTTGCGGTATTGATCAGATTCTCCGTATGGAATCTGGTAAGGTTTCTGGTATTGTAAACGGAATTGATACAGATTTGTACAACCCAGAGACGGATGCTTTACTAGAGTATCATTTTAATAAAACTGATCTGTCAGGTAAGGCTCGAAATAAAGCGAAACTTCAAGAAAAAGTTGGTCTTCCAGTATGTCCTGATGTTCCAATGATTGGTATCGTGTCACGTTTGACTCGTCAGAAGGGCTTTGATGTGGTGGTTGAAAGCCTGCATCGTATGCTTCAAGAGGATATTCAAATTGTTCTCTTGGGAACTGGAGATCCAGGATTTGAACAAGCTTTCTCTTGGTTTAGTCAAGTATTCCCAGAAAAACTTTCTGCCAATATTACTTTCGATGTGAAATTAGCTCAAGAGATTTATGCAGCATGTGATATTTTCCTCATGCCAAGTCGCTTTGAACCGTGTGGACTTTCACAAATGATGGCCATGAGATATGGTACGCTTCCTTTAGTAAACGAGGTGGGTGGACTTAGAGATACTGTTCAAGCCTTTAATCCAATTGAAGGAACAGGTACAGGCTTTAGCTTTAACAACCTAACTCCATACTGGCTCAACTGGGCATTGCAAACAGCTTTGGATGTTTATCACAACCATCCTGATGTTTGGAAAAATATGCAAGTTCAAGCTATGGAATGTGATTTCTCTTGGGATACAGCCTGCAAGTCATATCTTGATTTGTATCATAGTTTAGCAAACTAAATAGTTAAAATCGTATGATACCTTCATACGATTTTTTGAGATTCTGAAAGTAAGGCAATTATATGAAAAAAATTAAAGGACTCTGTGTACTGGATGTAGATGGGACACTGATAGAAGAGGAAGTTATTGATTTGTTGGGGAAAGAAGCAGAATGTGAAGAAGAAGTAGCTCTACTGACTGCCCAAGCTATGAGAGGAGAACTTGATTTTGAAGAAAGCCTGAGAAAACGTGTTTCTTTATTACAAGGACTATCTGTAGATACTTTTGATAAGATTTATCATGAACTACACCTTAGTAAAAATGCTGCGCAATTTATTAACACTCTACAAAAAAATCAGATAGAAGTGGGTTTAGTTTCGGGTGGATTTACACCTGTTGTTGAAAGATTAGCAAAAGATTTAGGGATTTCATTATTTGCTGCTAATCAACTGGAAATCAGAGATGGTCATTTAACTGGAAATCTTGTTGGTCCTATTATAAGCAGAGAAGTTAAAAAAGAAACCCTAGTAAGATGGGCTGATGAATTAGAGGTACCAATTGATAGAACAATTGCTATTGGAGATGGAGCTAATGATTTAGCAATGTTGAAGAGAGCTGAAATCGGCATTGGCTTCTGTGCCAAAGAAATCGTGCAAGAGGAAATTCCCCTTCAAATTGAAGAAAGAGATTTAACAAAAGTATTGAATCTGATAGATTTCCTTTGATTAGAAAGATGAGTGTATGAAAATTGTTATAGCACCTGACTCTTTTAAGGAGAGTCTCCCTGCAAGTGAAGTAGCTAAAGCTATTAAACGAGGCCTTAAAAAGGCTCTACCTGAATCGAAATGTTTGCTCTTACCTGTTGGCGATGGAGGGGAAGGAACAGTAGATGCTATTAAAAATTCACTTGGTCTTGTAGAAAAAACTGCTTTAGTGACAGGTCCCTTTGGAGATGAAGTTCAAATGACTTATGTTCAAAAAGGAGAACTTGCTCTGTTCGAGGTGGCCGATTTAGTTGGGCTTGCTAAAATTCCTATAGAAAAACGAAATCCACTGAAGATTCAAACAAAGGGGATTGGTCAACTGATCCTATATTTAATTGAACAAGGAATGAAAGAAATCTTTATAGGAGTTGGTGGGACATCCAGTAACGATGGTGGTATTGGAATTGCCTCAGGACTCGGATATCAGTTTTATGATGAAAACGGGATGGAACTTGAGGCTTGTGGCCAGTCCTTATTTGAAGTAAGTAAGATTTTGGACAAAAGTGTCGTTACCATGCCTGCTGATGTGCGTATCAAAATCTTAGCAGATGTTACCAATCCACTCTGTGGAACTCACGGTGCTACCTATACATTTGGGAAGCAAAAAGGGTTGGAACCAACTAAATTCCAAGACGTTGATATTGCTATTGAAAACTTTTACCGCAAAGTTGCACCTGAAATGTTAAAATTGGATGGTGCTGGAGCAGGTGGTGGTATTGCGGCTGGTTTGTGTGCCTTTGCAGGAGCAGAGATTGTATCTGGTATTCAAACCTGTTTAGATTTAATAAACTTTGATGAACAGGTTGTAGATGCAGATCTAGTTATCGTTGGTGAAGGTAGATTGGATGCTCAAAGTTTATCTGGTAAGGCTCCAATCGGGGTAGCAAAAAGAACACCAAATGGTGTTCCAATTATTGCTATTTGTGGTAGTTTAGCTGAGGATTTACCTCCTTTACCATTTGAGAATGTCATCGCTGCTTTTTCTATATTAGAAAAAAGTGAACCACTGGAAGACAGTCTAAAAAATGCAGCTATCTATTTAGAAGATACAGCTGCAAACATTGGTCAAATTTTAGCTTTGAAGAAAAATTAACCAAACCACTTTTTCCAAAGAGAAGTAGGAGCTTTTTTCATCTCTTTTTCCTGCCATAAGTCTGAAAAGGCCTTTCTGAGGTCTTTTTCACTTGTTTTAACAGGGGCATCGCTATGGATAACTAGGCCAAAAGGAGAAGAGTTATGATCTTCAGAAACGATGGTCGCTTGGCAGTCAGCATCTTTGGATTGTTTTAGATAAAAAACTTGTTTATCAAACTCTACCTGAGGAGAAATTTTGACAAATAGAGGTTGAGTCTCTTTTTTAAAGGTTTCTATAATTGTTAAAAATCCATTTTTTAAATTATCATCATCAGCTATTTCAAGGTCTGCATAGCCAAGGACACGTTCTTCAAAGGTACCGAGGAAACGTCTCTGTTCATCTGGATTTAGTTTAAGACCACCATTGGCCTTTTCTAGGATTTGTTTAGATACATCAGTCATAAAAATAGTATATCATAAAATAAAGGAGAAAACAGATAAAAGAAAGCGATTACTTTATAAACTTAAGGAAAATTTGCACAAAGATAACGTTTTTCCTTGAAAAAGGAGTCTTTTTAAGGTATCATAGAGGTGTAAAAAATTTAACTCAATAAGGAGAGTAAAAAATGTCAATTATTACTGATGTTTACGCTCGCGAAGTCCTAGACTCACGCGGTAACCCAACACTTGAAGTAGAAGTTTACACTGAATCAGGTGCTTTCGGACGTGGTATGGTTCCATCAGGAGCTTCTACTGGTGAACACGAAGCAGTTGAACTTCGTGATGGTGACAAATCTCGTTACGGTGGTCTTGGTACACAAAAAGCTGTTGACAACGTAAACAACATCATCGCTGAAGCAATCATCGGCTACGATGTACGTGACCAACAAGCTATCGACCGTGCTATGATCGCACTTGACGGAACTCCTAACAAAGGTAAATTGGGTGCTAACGCAATCCTTGGTGTGTCTATCGCTGTAGCTCGTGCTGCTGCTGACTACCTTGAAATCCCACTTTACAGCTACCTTGGTGGATTCAACACTAAAGTTCTTCCAACTCCAATGATGAACATCATCAACGGTGGATCTCACTCAGATGCTCCAATCGCTTTCCAAGAATTCATGATCGTACCTGCTGGTGCACCAACATTCAAAGAAGCTCTTCGTTGGGGTGCTGAAATCTTCCACGCTCTTAAGAAAATCCTTAAATCTCGTGGTCTTGAAACAGCCGTAGGTGACGAAGGTGGATTCGCTCCTCGTTTTGAAGGAACTGAAGACGGTGTTGAAACTATCCTTGCTGCTATCGAAGCTGCTGGTTATGTTCCAGGTAAAGACGTATTTATCGGATTTGACTGTGCATCATCAGAATTCTACGATAAAGAACGTAAAGTTTACGACTACACTAAATTCGAAGGTGAAGGAGCAGCTGTTCGTACTTCTGCAGAACAAATCGACTACCTTGAAGAATTGGTAAACAAATACCCAATCATCACTATCGAAGATGGTATGGACGAAAATGACTGGGATGGATGGAAAGCTCTTACTGAACGTCTTGGTGGTAAAGTTCAATTGGTTGGTGACGACTTCTTCGTAACAAACACTGCTTACCTTGAAAGAGGTATCGCTGAAGGCGCTGCTAACTCAATCCTTATCAAAGTTAACCAAATCGGTACTCTTACTGAAACATTCGACGCTATCGAAATGGCTAAAGAAGCTGGTTACACTGCCGTTGTATCACACCGTTCAGGTGAAACTGAAGATTCAACAATCGCTGACATCGCAGTTGCAACAAACGCAGGACAAATCAAGACTGGTTCACTTTCACGTACAGACCGTATCGCTAAATACAACCAATTGCTTCGTATCGAAGATCAACTTGGTGAAGTAGCTGAATACCGTGGATTGAAATCATTCTACAACCTTAAGAAATAAAATAGTTCAGTGAACTATTTTATCCCGAACCTTGAAACTCAAAAGTTCGGCTCTTGATTAAATAAGTTTTAAGCCCATCGGATTTTATTCGAAGGGCTTTTTTCTGTTCAGGGGGCAAAAATATTGGCTCTTTGTCAACTGTAGTGGGTTGAATAAAAGCTAACATC
>NZ_JBFNFG010000014.1:0-25610 GCF_040888305.1 Streptococcus fermentans
ACGGAGCATGTTTTGGAACCATTCGAAACAACATAGCTCTAAAACATTGGTACGAAGTATGCGTATGATATCGAAGTTTTGGAACCATTCGAAACAACATAGCTCTAAAACGATACTTTAAGTAGTACATTTTTAAGTTCTGTTTTGGAACCATTCGAAACAACATAGCTCTAAAACGGAGGTATCTAATGCCTTTAGAAGCACGATGTTTTGGAACCATTCGAAACAACATAGCTCTAAAACAGATTGTCTTAATACCATAATACTAAATGTGTTTTGGAACCATTCGAAACAACATAGCTCTAAAACAGTGTTTTTGATAAATATTTTTAATTTATTGTTTTGGAACCATTCGAAACAACATAGCTCTAAAACAAGAGAGTAAGAAGATTCTCAATTAGTAGAGTTTTGGAACCATTCGAAACAACATAGCTCTAAAACATAATCAAACATGAGCATACACCTTCCCAAGTTTTGGAACCATTCGAAACAACATAGCTCTAAAACAGTTTGTGTTGTTGAATGCTCCAGAAAGTAGTTTTGGAACCATTCGAAACAACATAGCTCTAAAACTTTAGGATTGCAACGCTTTTCCCTGTCACGGTTTTGGAACCATTCGAAACAACATAGCTCTAAAACGTGTATGAGCAGATAAGATGGGCCATTTATGTTTTGGAACCATTCGAAACAACATAGCTCTAAAACTAGAGCCTTTGTGCGTACACGGCCCTATAGGTTTTGGAACCATTCGAAACAACATAGCTCTAAAACAGCCAATTCAGTTCAACGTATTATTATTTTGTTTTGGAACCATTCGAAACAACATAGCTCTAAAACAATGAAGTAGGAGTTTTGGTTCGCAATGGAGTTTTGGAACCATTCGAAACAACATAGCTCTAAAACAGTTTAATCAACTTGTAGAACTTAGGAGACGTTTTGGAACCATTCGAAACAACATAGCTCTAAAACTAGAAACGAGGTGAGCGATGCCTTTTTTTCGTTTTGGAACCATTCGAAACAACATAGCTCTAAAACACTTGTTCGAGATTAGTTGAATTAAGAACAGTTTTGGAACCATTCGAAACAACATAGCTCTAAAACCGTTTACTGGGAATGTTCGTAAGATTACTAGTTTTGGAACCATTCGAAACAACATAGCTCTAAAACTTTATTAACGTAGCGTCAATTACAATCATGGTTTTGGAACCATTCGAAACAACATAGCTCTAAAACTTATTATTTTACCTTTTCTAATTTCGTATAGTTTTGGAACCATTCGAAACAACATAGCTCTAAAACTTTATGAAATTTTAGGAGGTATTGATGTTAGTTTTGGAACCATTCGAAACAACATAGCTCTAAAACCTCGTAGAAAAATTTTTTTCACGAAATTTCGTAATCGCGCCATTCGTCCCAGCCAGACTTCAGCTCGTCAGGTTCCAATTATTACTTTTATTATACCATATTTTCAGGGTTCAAGAAATAGTCTTGGTCCAGCACATACTGCGGAAAATCATATACTTTTCGAGGTTCGACAAATAAAACACTTAGTTGATTGAGCTGGATGTACTCTATCAGATTTGCTAACTCATCCTTTGATAGATAGGCTGTCGCATTGATGAAAACAAGGAGTTTCTTTTTGGAAAGATACTTAAAAACCTGGATAATTTCTAGCATCTTTTCAAAAGGAGTATCGCTCAGAGTTTCAACTTTGACTCCTAACGCATCAATCAACTCTAGAATGGTGATTTCATCGTACTCCAGGTCTAGTTCATTTTCCAAGCACTCAAATGCTAACAATTCTGTAATCGTAGCTACTAGCTTTTCAATCATGGATTTGACTTCTGGTTTATCATTGAGCTGATTTTCAAGATCTGCATGTATCAGTTTAATCATAGCAGGTGAGTTGAGATTGTATCCTAAGACATCCGTTATCACTAGTAATTCAGACTCTTTTAGAGCTTTTAGATTTCTGGCAAACAACTTCAACTCCCCATCATCAGTGTATTGGTAGAACTGCTTGACGATAGCTGAAAAGGTAAACTGGTCTTCCAATACTAAAAAGGTCGCATTTTCAATAGCTAATGGTTCATCTAATAATGGAAAATTAATCTTCATCTCTAGGCTCCTCTCCTAGAAAAATCAAACGTGCATCGGAGTTTGCTACGCTGGTATTTCGCTCACCATTTAAGTAAATCATGCGAGAAAACTGCTTTTCTGTAACGGTTAAGAGAGTAATATTTCCTTTTTTAGGATTGTGCGTCTTAAGGCGTTCAATCATGGCATTATTAGCAGAGTTATTGAGCAAGAGCTTGCTATAGATGGAGAATTGGTGCATAATAAATCCTTCATCTATGAGGAACTTCCGAAATCTCCGATAGGCCTTACGTTCCTCTGCGGTATCAACCGGCATATCAAACATTAAAATCATACGCATATATCGATAACTCATATCCTAAACTCAGGAACTCCTTTCTCCGGTTGATTGAGGGATTGAATGATTTTCTTAGTATAGTCGCTGACGATATTCGTCAGATACATTTCCTTACCATTGTAGTGGAAGGTATCTGAGAAAATAGTGAAAAGTTCTCGTTTGATTTTGACAAAAGAACTGTTTCGATTTTCGTAGACGATTCTGTCAATAATCGGACGAAAAGGTTCCATAATATCGCTAGCCAGATTGAATTGATTGAACTGATTGGCATGTTTCAATCCAAATTGGGTCATGCAGCCAGACAATACAATCTCACGCGCAAACATACTCAAAATCAAGGTGTAACCATAGTCCAAGGCAGCATTGACACCATTATCCTGCTCACGACTAAAATCATTCCCAAACAAGGTGTTGAAATAAATCCGTGCTGCGTGTCCCTCACGATTGCTTGGGTCAAATAGATCTAAACCATTATATAGATCAATGACGGACTGGCTCTTCTCCAGAAAACCACAACTCCCCAAATAAAAAGCCTGATTGAGAATTTTTTGTGCAATAATGGTGGTCCAAACTTGTTCCTTAGTATCCTCATCCCAAGCAATTTGTCGAGAGAGTTGCAAACTGGAGTCGTGTCGACCGTAGTAGGGCATTAAGTAAGCAGTTGGCAAGCGCTTATCATCACAAAAGATAACCAGAATATTTTCATCCACCAAGCGTTTTATCAGCATAGTGGAGAGAACGATATCCGTCGTCTCCAAAAGAAGGATGTCCACCTCGGACAGGTGAATCAACTCTGTCCGAGAGGCATCTTTAAAAATCAAGTGGTTGTTCTTGTAGGAGAGTTTAGAGTGCGTATTAACAACAACGGTTCTCCATCCCATCAGTCTTCTCCTAGTTTACTTAAGTCAATCCGAGTCTCGTAGAGACCAGTGATGGATTGGTGGATGAGGGTGGCTTTACTTTCATCCTTCGTTGCTTTATAAACAGCATTTCGTAATTTAGGAGCTTCAAACAGCCCCACTACATAGCCACTGCTAGTACCACTCTTTGTCAAAGAAAAGAGTTTTAAGAGATTATCATAGTAGTATCGAATAATTTCTTCACTTAAATTAAAAACAGGATATTTTCTTAGCTTGTATGCTTCGTGAGCCTGAGTAAATAGTGATTTACTTCCTAACTGTTTTTCAGCATATTCAAACAGACCATTAACTATGTTGTCAAATTCTTCCTTATGACTCATTATGAAATCTTGACTTTCTTTTATAGATTTTTCAGATTTTAAGTCCATAAAATCCGTTTTAGTCAAGAGACGTCTCATATGAAAGAACAGTTCATTTTGTGATTCTGTTAACTTAAACTGAGTAGCTTTATGGAAATTGGTTGTGCTTTCAAAAAGCATTCTTGTTCCATCATTTTTTTGAATAAGTGAATATTTAGGTATCTTATAAAACGCTTGAACACTCTGTAAATTATTCTTTGTAAGAAAGCCATTTTCAGAATCATCATTAAAAAAACTCATTGGGTTAGTATTAAACCATGGATAATCAATAATATTGATATCGTAAAATTCTTTAACGACTTTTAATTTATTGTTCTTATTGAATCTTTGCCCAATTATAAAAACCGATAATGCTGAATTTCGTTCATAGTAACCACCATAAAGTTTTGGATCTAAATATTTTTTGTTTTTTATTGGAAAACGTTTATCAACAGTGACAGAACTATTTTTAGGTATAATATTCTGTTTATAAAATGCTCCTTTTTTAATCATTGTTCGTTTGACAAAGTTGACTTGAGATTTGTAGATGACATCTTTTATGATTGGCAAATCTCTATTACAATCCCAAATGTCTTTACTAACTTTAGAATATGGATTATTAAAGAATCTCATGATGTTAGAATAGAGATGCTTTCTTATCGTTGCTTTATTCTCTTCATGTCGATTAAAGTGAGCATGGTGGCCATATATCAATTCAGGAGCTAATTTGGGATAGGCCTTAAGAAGAGTTTGTCCTACAACAACAGCAAGATAAGCATCATGAGCATGGTGATAATCATTTAGTTCACGTATTTTGGCAATATGAAAGGTATTTCTAAAATTGGTAATTAGTTGAGATTTTAAAGTAATGATTTTGGTGTCTGAAAAACGATTATCTAGTATGCGAGCAACATGTTTTATCATTTGTCGTGTCTCGACTAATTGACGTTCAATAAAGCCAGCTTTCATGCTCTCTGTCAGAACACCATCAGGAGTTCGTTCGCTAGTAGTTAATCTTTGATATTTCGTTTGAGAAATTAGTTTTGCATTATATAATTTCTCCCAGAAAGGTTTCATATTAGCAACTGTTTCTTTGTCCGGTATATTATCCAACTTTCTTTGATTATTTTTCCTATGAGTTAATACTTTATTATCAATTGAATCGATTGGTAAAAAACTATAGGGGATAATATGATCGACTTCGTATTGATCGAGCTGATCTCGGTATAAGGGGATAGGGCTTCCTGTTTTATCTAAGGAGTACATATCTTTCCCATTTTGAAGATAGTATAAATATAATTTCTCAGATTGTAGCTGTTCGTCTGAATGTGGAACTTTCCCATTTTCTAATACACTATTTTCAATATTTTTTAGTGCAGATTCTAATTTAGTTTTACGAGTTTTTGACTTTCTTTGTCCTTCTTCTGTAGTCATATTTTCACGAGCCATTTCAATGACAATATTTTGGGGTGGATATCCTATAATTTGAACCAGTTCATCAACAATTTTAATACTATTTAAAATTCCTCGTTTGATAGCTGGACTACCAGCCAATTTTTTAATTTCGTCAAAAACATCATCTTCAACAGTTGATTTAGATTGAATGGCTTTAATCTTAGGTTCAAAAGATAAGGTGTTATCAGAAATGAGGTTAGTTAAATTACGATTTTCTTCATCGTTTCGAAGGAATTGCAATAGATTAAAACCCGTATCCTCATCACGAATATCTAATAATAACTTCGCAGAATAACGTCCCCAACCTGTATAGCGCAATTTTGAGAGTTGATTAATTTTCTCTTCATCTAAAAATTCAAGATGTCCAAAATATTTTGTAAGGTAGTTTTTAATAGATTTTTTATCATCAAAAACAGTAATAACCTTGATAATCTCCTCTAACTCTTTTTGATAGATTTCAGAATCTAGAAATTCTTCTGAAAAAATAGTTTTGAAATCATTATATGTTTTTAAAGTAGAATTAAGGGATTTGTCTTTTTCAATTCCCGAAACAATTTCAACCGCTTGTAAATTTGTGTAATTCTCCAAGTAATCAAGGAGCATTGCAGAACTAACACGTTTACTATTCGTTTTAAATATGTTATTGATTATTTCTTGTCGGAGCTCAGAATCTAAAAAGTGAGTTTTACCATATTTATCTTTGTACTTAACCCGAGTTAGTTCATTTTGGAGCATAACTTCTTCATAGATCAAACTACGTTTTGGTAAAACTTTTTCATTTAAGAGAATAATATCATTTCCTATTAGATTGGTGATGAAGGCATCTCTAGTTTCATCCATATTTATCAGTTTATGATAGTTCCAAGGACGTATCTTACCATTTCTAGTATCTTCATCATTATCATCTAAAACATCTTGACTAGTCGCTCGTTTAATCCAAGCAAACCTACTATTATTTTCTTTTGCCAAAGGACCAACATAATAAGGAATTTTAAATGTCAAGATAGATAGTAATTTATCCTTGTTTTCTAGTAGAAAAGGATAATCCTCCCCTTGTCTTTCGATAATTTTTTCTAGTTCATAAGCATGAATTTGATTAGGAATAGCTCCATTGTCAGATGTACGAAGTTTTCTTAAAAATGTTCCATCTGATATTTTATTAAGAAAATATTCTGCTCCTTCGATACCAGTTATTTTTCCACTAATATAATCATAAAAATTTTGTTGTATTGTTTTTTGTTTCTGTGAATTAGTTAATACCATCTTATTAGATATGTATCCAACATATCCCTTTGTTTCTTTATCTATATCAAAACCATTTTGTGTTTTTCTGCCAAAAATATCTAAATAATCTTGCTCAGATAGATTTTGTTTAACAAAAGATTTGAAGCGTTGCAAATCTTTGCGATGTTCCTCGTATCGCTCGATCATAGTAGCAGAAAAGCGAGCATGAGTTGCTCCAGTGTATGTTAGCATACCAGATAAAAGGATAGTATCACGTAAAATTTTTAGTTTATCAAATACATCGGAAAAATCATCTTCTAATGTACCAAGAAGGTTTTCTAAATTTTCATCATAGTTTTCTTTAGAAAAATTGAGATCTGGTTCTTCCTCTAACTCAAAACAATCTTTAAATTTCGTTTTTAAACCAAATAATAGCTGTAACAGTTGTTTAAAAATACTTTTATCCTTTTTTTCAAGCTCTTTTGGGAAATAGGATAGTATATTTTTAACTTTAGCTTGTCTGTTATCACTGGACTTAAATATATCTGCTATGGTTTTAGATTCATCAGAGACTTCCAAATCAAAAACTTCTTGACAAGCTTCAATAAAATCAAACCAAGAGTTTTGCATATAGATATTATTAGGATTGATCTTATCTAACGTTAAAAAATGCCCTCTATACTTTAAAATATGTGATAAGGCCATGTAAACTTCTCGAATATCAGCTACGGGAGAATTTTTATCTGCGTCAGCTAAGTGTTTTCGTAAATGGTAAATCGTAGGGTACTTCTTGTGATAGGCAGTTTCCAAGTCTTTATTACCAAAAAATGGCTGTTTTATCTGTAGATCCTCACTTTTATCACCAAGCAGCCTAAAACTTTCGTCTAATCTACGATAAAAATTTTTATCGACTTTTTCAATCTCTTTTTGAAAAATATCTCGTAAATAGGCAATTCTATGATTTCTTCTATCAATTCTACGACGATTAACACGAAATACTCGAGTTCCTTTAGCTGATTGAGCTGGCACAAAGGTGGTAGAACCGATTAAATTTTTCTTTATTTTTTCTTTTTCTGTATTACCTAAAACTTTAAATTTTAAAGCAGGTACTCTATAATCTTCAGTGACAACGGCGTAGCCAACAGAAGATACACCTATATCCAATCCAATTGAATAATTTTTATTAAATTTCGCCATTAAACTACTCCTTATCTTGATTTTCGATTTTATTTTTTGTATAATAACTATGTTGGAACTATTCGAAACAACACAGCCAAAAGATTTTTCTTTTGAGTTAAAATATGGTTATCCATAATCATTAATGCGCACCGTTTCGGTGCTTTTTTATTTTATTATACCAATTTATTGTACTCCTAATTTGATAAAAAAACAAATAATATTGTAGCGTTTTCAAAATAAGTAATAAAAATATTTTTTTATAAATGAACTTAAATTTAACTACTAAAACTATTCAACCCCTAACACTTCTCAGTGCTATGGGGCTTTTTTAGTTCCTTAAATACCGCATATATTCTACTAATACATAGACAAGGATTGTTAAACAAATGATCGTTTCGAGCCAAACAAGGAGGTTAAGGACTGGAAACTGCAGAATGCCTTGGGCCATTTTTAATGAAGTTGCTGTGATGATAGTTGGGAAGGTTAGGGCTGAAAAAGCTGGTTGAAATCCCTGTTTTAAGATCCTTGGCAAACGACTGAGGACAAAGAAAAAGAAAGTCTGTGAGGCAAGGATCATGACTAGCAAAATCCAGCCATGAAGTCCTGAACCTCCGATCCGAACGAGTGCTGCCAACAGTAGAGAAAAGGGAGCACAATAGATTCCTTCTTGCCCCAGTAAAGCCCGTGGTAATGGATTACTTTTCAAATCTTGATAAATCAGAGGATAGAGGAAAAGGGTTAAGGTAAAGCCAAAAATCCAAGCGCCATAGGCAATCTCGACTATGCCCACGACTGGGTAGGTCAAGCTTGCTACTGCTATCCCCACATAAAGAACTGTCCAACTTGGCGTTGCGCTCGTTCTTGGTTTAGTCTGCACATAATTTTTAGTGAAGTAGATGATTAAACCTACATCTAGAAGAAAGGCAAACCACCAAAGAGTTTGCGCTATGATACTCATACTCGTGGGTAAGATTCGCAGTAAGTAGGTTGATAAAATCATCCCTGCCATAGGAAAGGTCGCCATTCCCGATAATAGAGGAGCTTTCTTAAGTTCTTGCTGGCTCTCTTGCCAATCACTAAGATGACTGTATAAAAAATAAAACCATAAAATCAATCCTGACAAACTAAAGACGTGCGATAATAGCGGAACAGTATCCAATATGAGATTACCTGCTCCAGCCAATCCCAATAAGCACCCTGAAAAGGCCAAGGGGAGTTTTTTCATGTGAACCTCCAATAGTCATGTTATTATCAGTATAGCATAAAAGCGCTTAAATGAAGGATAAAAAACGAAGTTTAAAAAGATAAACCTCGTTTTTATTTTCTTTATTGTTAGTTTGTCGCTAGAATATGTCGCAATTGCACTGCACTAGGAGAAACAATTGGTAAAAAGGCACCTTCATTCCAACGACGTATGAAACCAGATGTCGATTTACTAAAATATCCTCTACCGCCACCAGCTTGTAGTTCTAACAAGAGACTTTGGGCAACAACATCAACAATATCAATTCGTAACTGGAATAGCTCACGCGGATTTCTAACGAAATAGGACTCTTCAGATAGTCCTTGATAGAGAGAAAGTCGAATAGCATCTAACTGTTCAACCTGATGTTGCCATTCTTCCTTCAAGACACCTCTTTTCCCCAATTCTTTTTCGACTTCTGAGAGTGAACGTTCAGCCAAACCAAAAGCTAGGCCAAATTGGTAGCCTAAAAAAGCTGGACGATTTTGCGCTAAAAATTGATGAGCATCCTTGGATAGAATCCACTCTTCCTTTAAAGGAACCTTGTTGAAAGTCAGGGCTGCCGTATTTCCTCCTTGGAGAGAGACAAATTCCAAATCTTCGGAACGACTAAAGTTTTCTGCGTCCGATGGTACGGCTACTACATAACTTGTACTCGGATCATCTGCAAATCCTGCTACAAAAATAGTGAGGAAGCGATCCTTACGAGCATTGGTCACCCAAGGAAGTCGGCCTTTTAGGTAATAATTCCCATTTTCTTCAAGGATTCGAACATTTAGTTCCTCTAAGTCAGATAGATACTTGACCGCATTAGACAAGGCCGTAGCACCTGCATATTCTCCCGATAAGAGTTTTTCCAAGTAAACTTCTTTGAAATAAGTATTGTCTGTATGTAGAATATTGTCTATTAAAGTTCGTTGCCCCCATGAGATAAAGGAGGCTGTTAAGGAATGTTGAGCGAGTTCTGCAAGGATATCGATAACATCTTGATCACTTCCACCTAGCCCTCCAAGAACTTTTGGTACTCCTACACGAAAGGCACCTTCTGCAGCAATTTTCTCAATCAGCTCTTCTCCAGCTTGACATGATTTTTTGTCAATTTCATCAGCGTGCTGGTCTAACCAGCTTAAAAATTCTTCTGAAAAAAATCCCATACTTTGTCCTCCTCTTATGCATAAGGTTGTAATTCTGGATTAATCGGTGTGTTAGCTAGGTTGTTGGCATAGTTACAAAGACTTGCTAGACTGACACCGAGAACAACATCCAAGGCATTTTCTTGTGTATAGCCTGCTTCAAGAAATTCTCCAAGAGCTTCATCTCCTACGCGCCCTTTGGTATTGATAACTGCCAAGGTAAACTTAGCTAGGGTATCCAGCTTAGGATCGCTTTCGATTGGAGTACGATTGCGAAGGGCTTGGAGAAGGTCATCGTTCATCTGGATTTGCTTGATAGAAAAGGCTGTATGGCCAGCGACGCAGAAGGCACAACCGTTAGTTACGGCTGCAGTGATTTGTACCACTTCGCGCTCTACAGGTGTTAGACTGTTGCGACGGTTAATAGCGCTGACAGTGCGATAAGCCTCTAGGGCTGTAGGTGCATTAGCTAAAAGACCGATAAGATTTGGGATATAGCCATTGTTGTCCTTTTGTACCGTTTCAAGAACTTCTTTAACTTCTGCTGGTGCTGATTCTACTGTGTGGATAGTAAATGTTGTCATAAGGGGACCTCTTTTCGTTTTGTAATTGAATGGTTTCTGCGAAAATCTTACGAAATCTCATCAACCTATTGAATAAATCCTTGTCTTGATTGATGATTCATTAGCTTTTCGTTGACAATAAGTCTATCACAGAATCTATACCTTGCATAATATATATTTTAAATTGCACTGATAAATATTTTTTATGAAAACAAAAAAATCACAGCAAATGTGTGATCATAACTCTTAATTTATCTGATGCTTGTTGCTTAAAACTAAGATAGACTCTACTAGCAAACAGAGTATAGTCAAACCAAAACTAGTAAATACTCCAAAATATTCTGTGATAAAACTCATTAGAAAAACAGAAGCAGAAAAGGCCAATGTAGAGACAACTTCGATAACGGAGTAAACATTTACAAGTTCCTTCTCATCAACCGATTCCTGTAAAAACACACTCTCAGGAACTTCCTTAATCTGAGATAAAAAACCAATTACTAGAGATAGGAATAGAAAAGCAGGTGGATTTGGAAATAACACTATCAACAGAGTTACTAGTGCTGTCGCTAACAAAGAAAAGGTCATAGTTTGATATTTATAGGTAACAACTTTCTCTGCTAGACGGAAGACAATAGCACCTCCCAAGATAATCCCCAAGGAATAGGATGTATTGACGTAGCCCCAATAGCTTTCTGACCGATGTAAAATCTCAGTCACAAAAACAAGTAAAACAGAAGATACCCAGATAGCATTGGCTAGAATTTCTAAAAGATTGGCTTGGACAATAAAGCCTAATCTTGATTCTTTAGCCACCAATCTCCAACCTTTCGTTAACGTCTCAACATTCGTTTCTGAGGACAACTCTTCTTTTTCGACTAGTGGCAAACCGAACATCAAAATCGTCGAAAATGTAAACAAGGCTAACACAATGAGCAGGCTAGGATTCATTCCCAGACTCGCAAATAAGAAACCTCCTAAGCCCCAACCAACTAGTTGTACACTTTCACCACTCATAGAAATGGCCGCGTTCGCTTTAGCTAAATCACTTGCATATCGTGGAACAATCGCATAGGAAACAGGCGCTGCAAAACCATCCAAAACGGAGATTAAGGTAACAATAGCATATAAAAGAGGGAGGGAAATAGTTTCAGATTGCTTGAGTAGAAAAAGTAAAATCGCTAGCATAATCGTCTTACCCAATTGAGTCAAGAAAAGAACACGATTTAAAGCTAATCTCTTCGTTACTAATGGAACTAAGAAACTGGCTAAAAAGAAGGATAGACCTATCAGAATTGGCACTAGGGAGGTTGAAATGACCGAACCAGATAAGACAAAAACATTCGCAATCACAATGACTCTAAAAAAGACATCTGCTAGATTCGCTAGTCCCTGTGAAATCACTAATTTTCGAATATCTTTTGACATAAACACCTCCAGTTTATTTCTCTTTCGCACATAGATGAAACAAGACATATCAGAACAAAAACAGATTTATGCTGACTATTATACACTAAATAAAAGTGCAAATAAAGGATATCATTAAAGAGGTACTATTGAATTTAATTCATCTTATGACATAATACTCTTCGAAAATCTCTTCAAACCGCGTCAACGTCGCCTTGCCGTATATATGTTACTGACTTTGTCAGTTCTATCCACAACCTCAAAACAGTGTTTTGAGCAACCTGCGGCTAGTTTCCTAGTTTGCTCTTTGATTTTCATTGAGTATAAAATAAAAGACTAGCCCTAGTAGTGAAAAAACTAGCATCTCACAAACAGATGCTAGTCTTATCTATAAAGGGTAATATCAATCTTACATTATTTACCAAAATACTTCTTAGTCTCAGCGATAACGACTGGTGATAAGGCTAAGAGTGCAATCAAGTTTGGTAGAGCCATGAGGGCATTAACAATATCCGCAATGACCCAGACCATATCCAGCTCGATAAATCCTCCCAGCAAGACCATGAATACAAAGACCACACGATAAAGCCAGATAAAGCGAACCCCAAAGAGGAACTCGAAACAACGTTCTCCGTAATAGTTCCATCCCAAAATCGTGGTAAAGGCAAAGAGTACCAAGAAGATTGTTAGAAGAGCAGGTCCAAAGAAAGAAAATACTGTAGAAAAAGCGAACTGAGTAAGGGCAACCCCGTCTAAATTACCATTCCAAACCCCAGTCACCAAGATTGTCAAACCAGTCAAGGTACAGATGATCAAGGTATCAATAAAGGTTCCTGTCATGGAAATCAAACCTTGCTCCACCGGTTCATTGGTCTTAGCTGCCGCAGCCGCAATGGGAGCTGAACCCAATCCAGACTCGTTTGAGAAGACACCACGCGCCACACCATTTTGAATAGCCATCCGAACACTAGCTCCTGCAAATCCTCCCACTGCAGCTATGGGACTAAAAGCTGATGTGAGAACCAGTGAAAGTGTTGCCGGTACTTTATCGATATTAAAGAAAATGACTGTCAAGGTTCCCAAGATATAGACAATAGCCATAAAAGGAACAACTGTAGTTGACACCTTTGAAATGGACTTGAGCCCACCAAAGACTGCGATCCCTACGAAAATAGATAAAACAAGTGCAGTAATTGTCGGATCAATACTAGCCGTATTTTGCACGGATTCTGTAATGGAATTCACCTGGGTAAAAGTACCAATCCCTAAAAGTGCAACTAGTACTCCAGCTACAGCAAAGAAGATTGCAAGAGGGCGCCATTTTTCGCCCATCCCTAGAAGGATATAATGCATCGGTCCTCCTGCTACCGCACCATGGTCATCCTTGGTTCGATATTTAATAGCAAGTAGTCCTTCTGCATACTTGGTTGCCATTCCAAAGAAAGCAGCCACCCACATCCAAAAAAGAGCACCTGGTCCACCAACCTTGATAGCCGTTGCAACCCCGATAATATTTCCTGTACCAACAGTTGCTGCTAGGGCTGTACACAAGGCAGCAAAGCTCGATACATCTCCATGCCCCTTATCCTTGGTAAAAATAAGCTGGAAGGCCTTAGGGAGACGCAGGATTTGTAGAAGCCCTAAACGAAGAGTCAAGTAAATCCCTGTACCAACCAATAAAATTAAAAGGGGTGGTCCCCATACTAGAGCATCTAGCTCTTTTAGCAAATTTAACATCCTTTTCTCCTATCTATTCAACCCCAAAAGAAAGAGCACATGTTAAAAACATGTACTCTGGAATGCATCGATAAATGCCAAAAAGCGCTCTATCATTGCTCTGTCCTTTTACCTGAGAGTTTGAGCAGTTGCCTGCCTTGCCCCTTCGGTGCCTTTACGGTCTCTCCAGAGTTCCGTCCATTTACAGTCATGGAAGGTCAAAGGCCTTTCCACTTCTATTAAACTTCATTCGGTGTTGTATTTAATTTTTATTTATTTTACAAGAAAATTTAGCTCTTGTCAATTATTTTCAGAAAATTTTATTATAATTTTCATTCGTTTCGCTTTATCCCTTAAAGGTTACAATGGTTGCGCCAGATCCACCTGCATTTTGTGGTGCATAGCCAAAGCTCTTGACCTGTTTATTTCTTTGTAGGTACTTAGTCACCCCTTCACGGATGACTCCTGTACCGATACCATGGATGATATCAACTTGGGCCATATTGTTGAGCAGGGCTTGGTCGATAAAGGCATCCAAGGCTTCCATGGCTTCCTCGTAGCGTTTGCCACGAAGGTCTAGTCGAGCCTGTGGTCCTTTGCCTGCTGCACGTTTGACGACGTTAACTTGTTTCTTCTTGACTGGCGCTTCTTTCTGGGCTTGAACCAAGTCAAATTCTTTCTCTTCAAGTGTCATCTTAATCAAGCCAACCTGTGCTTCCCAACGACCATCCTTGAGTTGATTGGTCAAGGTACCACGTTGACCATAGCTTAAAACGATAATATCATCTCCAACTTTTGGAGCTCGTTTCTTCTTAGCTTTTTGGAGAACCTTATTTTTAGAAAGGTCAACTTTTTCAGGGGCTAATTTTTTGAGCTTAGCCTTAGCTTCGATAATCTCGTGAGGTTTCAGTTGAGATTTACTGTGAAGATTTTTAAGTATATCATCACTCTCAGCTAGTGCTAAGTCAACAATCTCAGCAGCTTGTTCACGCGCCTTATTGAGTTCAGTTTCTTTCTCACGATTGAGCTCGTTATAAAGTTTTTTAAGGGCACGGTTCATCTTGAGATTTTCTTGTTCGACTTGGCGAATATTCTCAAGACGTTTCCGGCTTTCAAGTGTCTGTTCTTCCAATTGCTCAATGATGCGATTAACATCGTTGTCTTGGTCAATTTGCTTACTAGCGTCACCTACAATGACATCCGACAAGCCTAGACGTTTAGCAATCTCAAAGGCATTGCTTCGACCTGGTACACCCTGCATAAAGCGATAGGTTGGACGCAAGCTAGCTGTATCAAACTCCATGCTAGCATTCTGAACATAGGCTGTTTCAATCCCATAGGCCTTTAGTTCAGGATAGTGAGTGGTTGCCATAGTCTTAACCTGACGCAAGCGCAAGTCTTCTAGGATAGACATAGCAAGGGCAGCTCCTTCTTGAGGATCTGTACCAGCACCAAGCTCATCTAATAGCAAGAGCGAGTTTTGGTTGACCTTACCCAGAATATCGACGATATTGGTCATGTGACTAGAGAAGGTTGAAAGACTTTGTTCAATGGACTGCTCGTCTCCGATATCTGCGAAAATCTCCTCGAAAATCCCTACACGACTACCCTTATCAGCTAGGATAGGCAAACCAGACTGGGCCATCAACTGGGTCAAACCTAAGGTCTTGAGCATAATGGTCTTACCACCTGTATTAGGACCCGTGATGACGATAGCTGTTAATTCTTTGCCGAAGTGCACATCATTTGCGACTGCATTTTTTACAAGAGGATGACGAACGTGAAGAAGTTGAATCTCCTGTCCCTCAGACACTTGAGGTACTACTGCCTCCGTCTCTTGAATAAAGCGAACCTTAGCACGAATCAGGTCCAAATGTCCGATAATCCAAGCATCATTGGCGATTTCAGCTGCATGTGGTCTTACTCGTTCAGAGAGTTCTTGGAGGATACGCATCATCTCATAACGTTCATCTGCACGAAGACTTGCGATTTCTTCACTTAGCTTGACCACATCACGTGGTTCGATATAAACAGTGTTCCCGCTGGCAGAGATATCATGAACCACACCAGCAATCTTATTTCGATAAGTATTTTTGACAGGAAGAACCTGGCGACCATTTCGACTAGCAATGATGCCTTCTGTTAACATCTGAGCTTTTTGCTTGAGAAGGTCTTGCAAGACATCACGGACTTGACTTTCACTATCATGGATTTTTCGACGGATTCGTGCCAAATCCTCACTAGCAAAGTTCTCAATAAATCCAGCTTCGTTGATGGCTTGTAGATTTCCCTGTAAATGTGGAAAATCATGAAGTTTCTCAAACCAACTTGCCAAGTGGTCTAAACGTACATTTTCAAGGTTGTCATAGAAATTCTTCAACTCACGACTGGAAAATATGACACGCTTGAGAAGGAGAAATTCCTCGATGTTGAGATCAGCACCCATTTCCAAACGTTTGCTAGTTGCAGCAATATCTTTTGTTGCCGAAATGCTGAAATGAGGATGCTCGACAAAGAGTTCTTGCATTTCCTTCATCTCTGCAAAAGCTTGCTTAATCTTGTCTCCTTTATCAGTCGGAGCAAGTTCTTTCAACTGCTCTAATCCTTGCTCGGTCAAAAGATGAGGCTCAAATAAAGCCTTGACCTTATTAAATTCTAACGTTTCTAGTATTTTTTTATTCATTTTCTTTTCCTTCGTAATGAGCGAACAATTTTTAAAATTCTCACTCTTTTCAAAAAGGCTCCTAAACTATTGATACTCAATGAAAATCAGAGAGCAAACTAGGAAGCGACCCGTAGGTTGCTCAAAGCACTGCTTTGAGGTTGTAGATAAGACTGACGAAGTCAGTAACATATATAATCCAAGGCGAAGCTGACGTGGTTTGAAGAGATTTTCGAAGAGTATGAAATTGTAAACAAAAGGCTAGGAATAGTTCCCGCCCTTTTTATCCGATTATTTTGGTTACCCAGAGTTGTTTAATCATATGAGTAGTGATGGGAATACTCTGGATAATATGTTTAGCTACAAAACTGTTTTCAAGTGAATTTTGAACAATTNTGTAAACAAAAGGCTAGGAATAGTTCCCGCCCTTTTTATCCGATTATTTTGGTTACCCAGAGTTGTTTAATCATATGAGTAGTGATGGGAATACTCTGGATAATATGTTTAGCTACAAAACTGTTTTCAAGTGAATTTTGAACAATTTGTAAAGGAACAGTTGCAAGAATAGTCAGTATCATCTGGAGGACAAATAAGGTCACAGCCACTGATAAAACTCCTGCACCTATACGGAAATATTGACCCGCTAGCTTTTTAGTCGGTAGAAGATTAAGAAAGAGACCAAGCAATCGACCGAAGCAGTAAAACACCGTAAAGGCTAAGAGATAACCAATCCCTGCATAAAAGACTTTGTCCAGCTGGAAAAGTTGATTCGACGGGAAGAAGAAGGTTCCCTGTCCTTGCTGCGGACTTGCATATGGGATCAACAAATCAAATTGTTTCCCTAAAGATTGATAAAAATTTCCTGCAAGAAGAGCTGAAATCACAGTTGCTACAAAATAATAAATCTGTAGAACTAACCCTCTACGATAACCGATATAAAAGCTCCATGCAAGAACCAATAAGAGAAGGACGGAAATCATAGGGAATCCTCAATCTTGCTCTGTTCTTGTTTTACTGCTACAACCTGATGACGGAGAGCTTCTAATTCTTGCTCCTTATCATCAAATTCAATTTCACGACTGAGTTGAGTTGACAAGCTATTGACCGCTAATAAAATAGCAATTGTCTCATCATCCGCTCCAGGCATTTGTTCTTTGATTGCTTCATATTTTTCTGTTGCGACCTTGGCAATTTCCTCCATAAAAAGGTTGTCATGCTCAGTTGTTAGGGTCAATGTTTTTTTGCCGAATGTAAACTTGTATCGATTTAAATTTGCCATAAAATTCACCTCACGATATTATACCAAATTTCACTAAGTTTGTCAGTTTTTACCAATTCTACAGCTTTTATGGTACAATAAGAACTATGGCAAGTATTACATTAACCCCGAGTGAAAAGGAAATCCAATCCTTTGTTCAGCAATATGAACAGGCACTGACTCCTAGTAAAAATCCTTATATTCGCTACTTTTTGAAGCTTCCCCAAGCTAGTGTTTCCATCTACACTTCTGGAAAAGTCTTGCTTCAGGGAGAAATGGCTGAAAACTATGCCAGTTTTTTTGGTTATCAGGTCAGTCAAGGAACTAGCGGACAAAATTTCCCCTTGATTGGAACAGATGAGGTGGGGAATGGTTCCTACTTCGGTGGTCTGGCTGTAGTAGCATCCTTTGTGACTCCTGACCAACATGACTTCCTACGAAAACTAGGTGTAGGGGATTCTAAGACTCTGACAGACCAAAAGATTCGTCAGCTTGCCCCTCTGCTTAAGGAGAGAATCCAGCACCAAGCGCTGCTTCTTTCTCCAAGTAAGTATAATGAAGTCATCGGAGAGCGCTACAATGCCGTTTCCGTAAAGGTAGCTCTGCACAATCAAGCGATTTTTCTCCTCCTACAAAAGGGAGTCCAGCCAGAGAAGATTGTGATCGATGCTTTTACGAGTGCTCAAAACTATGAGAAGTACTTAAAAAATGAAGCCAATCATTTTTCTAATCCAGTCAGCCTAGAGGAAAAAGCTGAAGGTAAGTACTTGGCTGTTGCAGTAAGTTCTATCATTGCGCGTGATCTCTTTCTAGAAAATCTTGAAAATCTGGGGAGAGAACTTGGTTATCAACTTCCAAGCGGGGCTGGAACAGCTTCTGATAAGATAGCTAGCCAAATTCTTCGTGCTTATGGTATGCAGGGACTCAACTTCTGCGCCAAACTACACTTTAAAAATACTGAAAAAGCTAGAAAACTGCTAGAAAGGTAAATCATGAAATTCTTTAAATCATTTTTAAAAGAGTGGGGAGGTTTTTTCCTCATTCTCGCACTTATTGGTCTTAGCCGTCTCTTTCTCTGGAGCAATGTCCGCGTAGAAGGACATTCTATGGATCCTACCCTAGCAGATGGAGAAATCCTCTTTGTGGTTAAACATCTCCCAATCAATCGTTTTGATATTGTGGTTGCTCATGAAGACGATGGGAACAAGGATATCGTTAAACGGGTCATTGGTATGCCAGGAGATACCATTCGTTATGACAACGATAAACTCTATATTAACGGTCAAGAAACTGATGAGCCCTATTTAGCAGAATACCTTAAGCGTTTCAAGGAAGATAAACTCCAAAGCACTTATACTGGAACTGGTTGGGATGGTAAAAAGGGCGAATACTTTAGAACTTTAGCTCAAAAGGCTCAGGCCTTTACCCTAGATGTTAATTACAACACTAGCTTTACCTTCACTGTTCCAGAGGGGGAATATCTCCTCCTAGGTGATGACCGATTGGTATCTAGCGACAGTCGACATGTTGGTACCTTTAAGGCAAAAGATATCACTGGAGAAGCCAAATTCCGCTTCTGGCCACTCAAACGCATCGGAACATTTTAAAAACTAGGAAGAGGCCGAGAATTTTCTATCTCAGCCTCTTCTCATTCTATTTTGACTAAATCTGGGATACATTTTCTCAGAAACTATTGTAAGGAATTTTATGGAAGTTTATTTTTCAGGCACCATCGAACGCATTATTTTTGAAAATGTCAGCAATTTTTTCCGTATTTTACTCCTAGATATTGAGGATACCAATGCTGAAGACTTTGATGATTATGAAATCATTGTCACAGGTACTATGGCTGATATCATTGAAGGAGAGGAATACACCTTTTGGGGACAAATTGTCCAACACTCCAAGTATGGTGAACAGCTACAAATGACTCGCTATGAGAGAGC
This sequence comes from Streptococcus fermentans, assembly GCF_040888305.1. Lineage (NCBI taxonomy): Bacteria > Bacillati > Bacillota > Bacilli > Lactobacillales > Streptococcaceae > Streptococcus > Streptococcus fermentans. The sequence goes on from NZ_JBFNFG010000014.1 coordinate 19,476, forward strand.
CAAGCCGACTAGTAGGGGCTTGGTCAAGTATTTCTCCAGCAGCCATTTTAAGGGGATTGGACTCAAAACAGCCCAGAAAATTGTGGATATTTACGGAGATAACACTATTGACAAAATCTTAGAAAATCCAGACAAACTCCAGTCTATCTCTGGACTCTCTGCTAAAAACCGTGAAGCCTTCGTCTCAACTCTTCGTCTTAATTACGGAACAGAGATGGTCTTAGCCAAACTGGCTAATTACGGCATCCCAAATAAACTAGCCTTTCAGATTCAAGACTTTTACAAGGAAGAAACGCTAGAGATTGTCGAGAATTATCCCTATCAACTGGTCGAGGATATCAAGGGCTTGGGATTTACCATCGCTGACCAATTGGCCCAAGAATTGGGGATTGAGAGCCAGGCTCCCGAGCGCTTCCGTGCTGGTCTCGTCCATAGTCTCTTTCAAGGTTGCATGGAAACGGGAGATACCTATATGGAAGCTAGAGACTTGTTGGAGCAAACCCTCAACCTTCTTGAATCCTCCCGTCCAGTCGAACTAGAGCCGAGTCAAGTTGCCCAAGAGCTTGCTTATCTGATTGAAGAAGATAAGGTCCAGCAGATTGATACCAAAATCTTTGATAATAGCCTCTTTTTTGCAGAAGAAGGGATTCGCAGCCATCTCATCAGAATCCTCGAAAAAGGGCAGAGTAAAAAACAGGATCTAGAAACCATTCAAGAACATATCGCAACTGTTGAGGAAGAACTGGGGATTGAGTATGATAGTATTCAAAAACAGGCCATCTGCGATGCTATCCAGAACAAGGTCTTTATCCTTACAGGTGGACCTGGTACAGGTAAGACTACTGTTATCAACGGCATTATCGCTGTCTATGCTCTCTTAGAAGGACTGGATCTCAAGAAAAAGAGCAATCTGCCCATTCTCCTAGCCGCTCCCACCGGTCGCGCAGCCCGTCGTATGAATGAGCTGACAGGACTACCAAGTGCAACTATTCACCGCCACTTGGGTATGACTGGAGACGACGATACCAGCCATCTGGAAGATTATCTGGATGCTGACTTTATCATTGTTGACGAGTTTTCTATGGTAGATACTTGGTTAGCCAACCAGCTCTTCTCCAATATCTCCTCTACCAGTAAAATCCTCATAGTTGGAGATAGTGACCAGTTACCTTCTGTCAGTCCTGGTCAAGTCCTAGCAGATTTACTTCAGATACCAACCATCCCTCAAACACGTTTGGAAAGAATCTACCGTCAGAGTGAAGAATCAACCATTGTCACCCTTGCAAGTCAGATTCGTCAGGGAATATTGCCTGCAGATTTTACCCAGAAAAAAGCAGATCGCTCCTACTTTGAAATCGCTAGTAACCATATCCCTGCTAGCATTGAAAAAATCCTAGGTGCTGCTATCAGAAGTGGCATCCCTGCTCATGATATTCAAGTTCTTGCCCCTATGTACCGTGGAACTGCTGGTATTGATGCCATCAACCAGCTCATGCAAGACCTACTCAATCCTCCACAAAAAGACCAGCTTAGCTTTGAAGCTCCTCAGTGTCACTATCGAACAGGAGATAAGGTCATTCACCTAGTCAACGATGCAGAGGTCAATGTCTTTAACGGTGACTTAGGCTACATCACAGACTTGATTCCAGGAAAATACACTGAATCCAAGCAAGATGAAATTGTCATCGATTTTGACGGCAATGAGGTCTCCTATCCTCGCAATGAATGGTACAAGATTCGCTTAGCCTATGCCATGAGTATCCATAAGTCTCAGGGGAGCGAGTTTCCAGTTGTGATTCTTCCGATTACTAGTGCTAGCAAACGAATGCTGGAGCGTAATCTCATCTACACTGCCATCACTCGTGCCAAAAGTAAACTGATCCTACTAGGTGAATTACAGGCCTTTGACTATGCAACTCAACATATCGGAACAGCTCGTAAGACCTATCTAATTGAACGTTTCGTTGACTTAATGGAGAGCGCCGAGGAAACAACCCAACTTGCTACTGATACTGCCACTTCAACAGACATTGAACAATCCTACATCCTAACCGAGGACAACTGGTCTAATATTCCAGCCATGATTGGGATTACTGAAGAAGACCTGCAGGAGATTTTCGGAAAATAAAGTATAAGAAAACCCACCGAATCCGGTGGGCTTTTTATCTTTTCAGATTATTTTACTGTTGCAGTGCTTGTGATCAATTCAACAGCTTTCTTCACTGCAATATCGTGTTTCAACATTTCAGCTGAAAGCAAGCTTTGTACTTGTGCAACTTCCATGTTGTAATCTGCAGCCAATTGCTCGATTTCTTTTTGGATTTCTTCGTCAGTAGCGTCAAATCCTTCAGCTTTCGCAACTGCTTCGATAACAAGGTTAGTCTTAGTACGTGACTCAGCTTCTGCTTCGTATTGTTTGTGAAGGTCTTCTTGAGTAGTTCCAGTGATTTGGAAGTACATGTCAGGGTTAATACCTTGACGTTGCAAGTTTCCAAGGAATTCATTTACTGAACGGTGAACTTCTTCGTGGATCATTTCTTCTGGAAGTTCTACGATTTCAGCGTTTTCAACTGCTTTATCGATTGCTGCACCTTCAACAGCATCTTTGTAAGCTTCTTCTTTAGCAGCAGCCAATTCGTTGCGGTATTTTTCTTTCAATTCAGCAAGTGTTTCAACTTCTTCGTCGATATCTTTTGCAAGTTCATCGTCAAGAGCTGGAACTTCTTTAGCTTTTACTTCGTGGATAGTTGTTACGAATTTAGCTTCTTTACCAGCAAGGTCTTCAGCTTGGTAGTCTTCTGGGAATGTTACGATAACGTCTACAGTTTCACCAGCTGAGTGACCTACCAATTGGTCTTCGAAACCAGGGATGAATTGACCTGAACCAAGTCCAAGTGAGAAGTTTTCACCTTTTCCACCGTCAAATTCAACACCGTCAATAGAACCAACAAAGTCGATAACAACAGTGTCGCCGTTTTCAGCAGCACCTTCTTTAATCACCAATTCAGCCAAGTTGTTGCGTTCACGTTCGATACGTTCTTCAACATCAGCATCAGTTACTTCTTTTTCTACATCAACTGATACTTCAAGGTTTTTGTAGTCACCCAATTTAACTTCAGGTTTTGTAACAACTTCAGCAGTGATAACCCAGTCTTGACCTTTTTCCATAGAAGTTACGTCAATTTTTGGTTGTGCAACGACTTCAAGACCAGCTTCTTTTACAGCTGCTTCATAAGCGTTTGGCAAAAGAGCGTTCATAACGTCTTGGTAAAGTGACTCCTCACCAAATTTTTGGTCGAAGATAGGACGTGGAAGATGACCCTTACGGAAACCAGGAACGTTAAGAGATTTCTTTACTGAGTTAAATACACGGTCCAATTCTGGTTTGATTTGGTCTTGAGAGATAGTGAAAGTCAAGACACCACGGTTTGTTTCTTTGTTTTCAAATGATACAGACATTCTGTCATTTCTCCTTAAAATTTTTTTAAATACAGTCTATTATATCATATACTAGTAACTTTTTTCAAGTCAGAACCGAGTTTTCAGAACTGCTTGAGATACTTGTTAATCCTAGATTACTGTTTTTTGCTTAACGTATCCAATTTATCAAGAAAAAACATTAAAAACTTATTTCAAAGAAAAAATTACCTCTGAAACAGAGAGTTTAGATTTCACTCCAAAAAATTCATCTAGAAGTCCTCATGTCCTACCAAGTGATGCTGAAAGGCATAGACTGCTGCCTGGGTGCGGTCACTAACCTGAAGTTTAGCAAGGATGTTTGAAACATGAGTTTTTACAGTTTTGAGGGAAATGAACAATTCATCAGCTATACGCTGATTTTCATAACCCTTGGCAATCAGTTGAAGGACATCTCGTTCACGCGCAGTCAAGTCCTCGTGTAGTTCGACGTGATTACGGTGGTATTCTACCTTCTTACTCACCTCTTGTTCAATAGCAAATTCACCGGCTGCTACCTTACGAACTGCGTGTAGCAACTCATCTGCGCTCGAAGTTTTAAGCATATATCCTCTAGCCCCAGCATTCAAGACCGGCATGATTTTTTCATTATCTAAGTAAGATGTCACAATCAAGATTTTAGCCTCTGGCCATTCTTTGAGAATAGCTAGTGTTGCATCAATCCCATTGACTTCAGGCATAACAATATCCATGACAATCACATCTGGACGAAGCTCTAAGGCCATGGAAATTCCTTCCGCACCATTGGTTGCTTCTCCTACAACCTCTACATCATCTTGTAATTCAAAATAACTTTTCAAACCCAGACGCACCATTTGGTGGTCATCTACCAATAAAAGTTTCATCTTACTTCCTCTTATCTATCCAAATCAAGCAAGGGAATGCGGATATCCACTGCCAAACCTTGCTTGGGAGCTGTTAATAATTGTAAAGTCCCAGCCATATCTTCCACTCGTTCTTTAATATTGCGTAAACCATAGCTTAATTCATCAACATCATCGAGCTGAAAACCACGACCATTGTCTGCAACCTTCAACTGTAATTCAGTTTCCGTTTGATAAAGGTAAACATCTAGACAGGAAGCTTGTGCATGACGAAGTGTATTACTAATCAATTCTTGTACAATCCGGAAAATATGTTCTTCAATCTTTTTAGGTAGTGCAGTTACCTGATATTTAAAGCTTACCTTCAGCTCACTTTTTTCTTCTAGCTCTTTTAGGAGTAGCTGAATACCCTCCACCAAGCTTTTTTGTTCCAGTTCAATTGGTCGTAAATGCAAAAGAAGAATACGCAAGTCTCTTTGAGCTGTCTCTAAAATGGCAGTCACACTTTGGAGTTGTGTTTGCATCTTCTCTCTGTCTAATTTGGAAGCTTGTTGACTGAGTCCCGATAAAATCATATGAGCAGCAAAAATTTCTTGACTAACCGTATCATGCAAGTCACGTGCGATTCGCTTGCGTTCCTTTTCAATAATTTCTTCTTCTTTGACCAAGGCCTGATTGTCTACTTTTTGAATAGCTTCTGTCAACAAACCGAGCTTTCCTGATAGGTTTCTAAAACTTGCATCTAAATCTGCATCTCCAAGACTTTCAATATCTTTACCAGCTAGCAGACGTTTAAGATTTGCTTGGATTCTTCTTCTTGAAATTTCATCAACAATTGTCCAAAATAGGACTAATAAAAAGGCTAGAGCAAGACTAAACATCAAAGCCAGAAATAGGACTTTTTCTGCCTTTTCTAGGTCCTGAAAAAGAGAGCTCCATTCCAAATCTAAGACCTTAAAAATGCTTCGAATTAGAAAGGCGACAAAGAGGAATGAAGTGAGACCAATTAAAATATAGGGCTGTTTTTTCATCCGCGCACCACCTCAACATCTCCAACCATAGTTGTCAAAAGAATCTTAACACTCTTTGGACTCTTGAGATAATCCCTGGTTTCTTGATGAAATTGTTCATTGCGCAAAGCTCGCTTAGGCTGGTCAAAGAAGGTTAAGTCTCCGTACAGAGAATTGACACTAAGACTGACTTCTACATCCACTGGTACGATAATTCTAGTAGTGCCGACTAGCTTTCTCAAGATGATGACATTATCATGATTGCTCAAAATCACGTGCTCTAGATGAATGGTATCCTTCCCCATGAGACGAAAAAGGTTGATATCATCAAAGCGGCAAGTCTGGTAGCTTGAAAAGTGGTGGAGATTCCCAAACCAGCGATTTTTCTCCCTCTTCACCGTCACTACTTCTTCAAAAATCAGATTGGTATCTTCTCTTTCCTGGTTCATCATAGGATAAAGTAAGAACAGGCTATATATCAAGGCCACAAAGATAGCCATAATGACAAAGGGATTGAGCATGATGATAAAGAAAAATAGGATGCTCACTGCCACTAATATGAGGTTATTCCCCTGTCTTCCAGTGTAGTATCGAATCAGCAGTAAAAACAAGAGCAATATCAGCAGAAAACGAGAAAAATGCTCTGATACCATCATAATCAGAGCTCCTGTTAATAAACAAGCTTCAATAAATAGAAAAATTTGAAATTTTCGCATGTATCCGTCCTCTCTATTTTATTGTATCACAAAACCAAAAAGTCACATCAGTCTGAGGAATGATGGCTCTATAATATTTGTAGTGGGTAAATCCCCTATGGATATTAT
>NZ_JBFNFG010000015.1:0-18526 GCF_040888305.1 Streptococcus fermentans
CATAATATCCATAGGGGATTTACCCACTACAAATATTATAGAGCCCTTTTTTTGCGCTCTTTTAAAGTATGGGAGTACCGAGGGATAATTGGACAGAATCCAAAAAAAACAGTAAAATAGAGGAATACCAATCTAAATGAAATTTGAGTGATGAACGTGGAAAAAAGAGAGAATCTTACAAAAACAGCTATTTGCGGTATTATCAATGTCACCCCAGACTCCTTTTCGGACGGTGGTCAATTTTTTGCTCTTGAGCAAGCACTCCAGCAGGCTCGTAAATTGATAGCAGAAGGGGCTAGTATGCTAGATATCGGCGGAGAATCGACTCGGCCGGGAAGAAGCAGCTATGTTGAGATAGAAGAGGAAATCCAGCGTGTTGTTCCAGTGATTAAAGCGATTCGCAAGGAAAGTGATGTTCAGATTTCGGTAGATACTTGGAAGAGTCAGGTGGCAGAAGCGGCTTTACGAGCTGGGGCCAATATAGTCAATGACATTACAGGCCTTATGGGGGATGAGAAGATGGCAGAGGTGGTTGCCAGGGCTGGAGCTCAGGTAGTCATCATGTTTAATCCAGTTATGGCACGCCCTCAGCACCCTAGTTCACTCATATTTCCTCATTTTGGATTTGGAGAGACTTTTACAAAGGAAGACTTAGCAGACTTTGAACAACTACCAGTAGAAGAATTGATGACAGCCTTCTTTGACCGTGCTCTAGCAAGAGCGAAAAAAGCAGGAATTTCGAAAGGAAACATCATGCTGGATCCTGGGATTGGCTTTGGCTTGACCAAAAAGGAAAATCTCATCCTCCTACGTGATCTTGGGAAATTGCACAAAATGGGCTATCCTATCTTTTTAGGAGTTTCTCGCAAGCGCTTTGTCATCAATATTCTGGAAGAAAATGGATTTGAAGTCAATCCAGATACTGAAGCTGGCTTCCGCAATCGTGATATTGCTTCGGCTCATGTGACCAGCATTGCTGCTAGACAGGGTGTAGAAGTGGTGCGCGTGCATGATGTAGCTACTCATAAGATGGCAATCGAAATTGCATCAGCCATCCGTCTGGCAGACCATGCGGAAAATTTAGATTTGAAACAATATAAGTAAGATGAATAAAAACGAAACGAACCAGTGGATAGCAAACTACCGGACAGACCAACCGCATTTTGGTCTGGAGAGGATGGTGGAGCTATTAGCCTTACGTGGCAATCCTCATCTGAAACTCAAGGTTATCCATATTGGTGGAACCAATGGAAAGGGCTCTACTATAGCCTTTTTGAAGAATCTGTTGGAAAAGATGGGGCTTAGAGTTGGTGTCTTCAGCTCTCCCTATCTGATTCATTATACCGATCAGATTGCCATTAACGGCGAGTCCATCCTAGAAGCAAGATTAGAATCCTTGATGGTGGATTATCGTTCACTACTTGAAGGGGAGCATGCTCAAGCCTTGCAAGGAACGACAGAATTCGAGATTATTACTGCTATAGCTTATGATTATTTTGCTTCTGAGCAAGTCGATGTGGCGATTATGGAAGTTGGTATGGGCGGACTTTTGGATAGTACCAATGTCTGTCAACCTATCTTGACTGGCATCACGACTATCGGATTAGACCATGTAGCGCTTTTAGGGGATAGCTTGGAAGCCATAGCAGAGCAGAAAGCAGGGATTATCAAGCAAGGAGTTCCTCTAGTGACAGGAGACATCGTCCCAGAAGCCTTATCGGTTATCGACCAGATTGCGAAAGCTAAACAAGCTTCTAGGCTTGCTTATGGGGAAGATTATCAAGTTAACCATCATGAGAGTGTGGAGACGGGCGAAATCTTTGATTATTCAAGCTCAGTCAGACAAGGTCGTTTCCAAACAGGATTGCTTGGTTTGCACCAGATAGAGAATGCAGGGATGGCCATAGCTTTACTTGATACTTTTTGTAAAGAGGATGGTCGAGAACTAGCAAGCAATGACTTGCTTGCTCAAGCTTTGGAAGAAACAAGCTGGCCTGGACGTTTGGAGGTTATTTATAGGGAACCCTTGATGATTTTAGATGGGGCCCACAATCCCCATGCCATCAAGGCCTTGTTGGCTACCTTGAAAGAACGCTTTACGGACTATCAGAAGGAAATCCTCTTTACTTGTATCAAAACCAAGGCCTTTGAGGATATGTTGGACTTGCTAGAAACTTTGTCCAATACTAAGATTACACTAACTTATTTTGAGGATAGTCGGGCGACGGATGAAAAAGTCTTGAAAGAGATGGCTGATTCTAGAAATCTCAACTACCAAAGTTGGCAGGAATTTCTAGACAAAAAATTATCAGAAAATGAAGAGAAAAAAACAGTTAGGATTATCACGGGCTCATTATACTTTTTAGCCCAAGTGAGAACCTACCTAATGGAGAGGAAAAATTAGAATGGATAAACAAAAGATTGAAGAAGCTGTAAAAATGATTATCGAGGCAGTTGGTGAGGATGCAAATCGCGAAGGCTTGCAGGAAACACCAGCCCGTGTCGCTCGTATGTACCAAGAGATTTTTTCAGGTCTTGGGCAAACTGCTGAAGAGCACCTGTCAAAATCCTTTGAGATTATTGATGACAATATGGTAGTGGAAAAGGATATCTTTTTCCACACCATGTGTGAACACCACTTTTTACCATTTTATGGTCGAGCTCATATTGCCTACATTCCTGATGGGCGTGTAGCAGGCTTATCAAAATTAGCTCGTACGGTGGAAGTTTATTCGAAAAAGCCACAAATTCAAGAACGTTTGAATATCGAAGTGGCTGATGCCTTGATGGAGTATTTGGGAGCCAAGGGAGCCTTCGTTGTCATTGAAGCAGAACATATGTGTATGAGTATGCGCGGTGTTCGAAAACCAGGAACTGCAACCTTGACAACAGTGGCTCGTGGTCTATTTGAGACAGATAAGGATCTTCGTGATCAAGCTTATCGTCTCATGGGACTTTAAAAAATCCGCGTTAAGCGGATTTTTCTAGAAAGGACTAGTTATGGATCAACTGCGAATTAAAGACCTAGAAATTTTCGCCTTTCATGGACTTTTTCCTAGTGAGAAGGAACTGGGGCAGAAGTTTGTCGTTTCAGCCACCCTATCCTATGATATGACCAAGGCTGCGATAAACTTGGATTTAACTGCTTCTGTCCATTACGGAGAACTTTGCCAGCAATGGACGACTTGGTTTCAGGAAGAAAGCGAAGACCTGATTGAAACAGTAGCCTATAAATTAGTAGAGCGTACTTTTGAGACCTACCCTCTCGTTCAAGAGATTGAACTGGAACTAAAAAAACCTTGGGCACCTATCCATCTACCGCTGGATACTTGTTCAGTAACCATCCATCGACGTAAGCAGCGAGCTTTTATTGCCTTAGGAAGCAATATGGGGGATAAGGCGGCTAATCTCCAGCAAGCGATTGACAAAATGCAAGCTCGTGGCATCCACATTCTCAAAGAGTCTAGTGTTTTGACGACCGAGCCTTGGGGTGGTGTGGAGCAGGATAGCTTTGCCAATCAAGTCATTGAAGTGGAAACCTGGTTGCCAGCTCCAATCTTGTTAGAAACCTTGTTAGAGATTGAATCAGAGATGGGACGGGTCAGAGAAGTGCATTGGGGACCTCGCTTGATTGACCTGGATTTGCTTTTTGTAGAGGACCAGATCATCTATACAGACGACCTCATCTTGCCTCATCCTTATATTGCTGAACGCCTCTTTGTCTTAGAATCACTCCAAGAAATAGCTCCGCATTTCATCCATCCAGTCTTGGGACAACCAATTCGGTACTTGTACCAAAGATTGAAAAAATAAGAAAACTCTAGTTTCCTAAGTAGATAGGGGAAGCTAGAGTTTTTAAAATAGGTCATTTTCTTCTGGTAGGAGAATGGTTTCCTTCCCATCCATATCTAGCACCAGAACTTTAGGTGGATAGAGTGGGTCAAAGGGATGGTTGAAGTCGAAGTCAATCGTTGTTGGAAGATGTTGACTAGAAAAACGAAAAGTGATGGAGCCTTCATGATTCAAAAGCCGAAACTCCAATTCATCTTCTAGATCAAAAACATGCTTTAAAAAATGATCGATTATATACCAGATTGAATCGATAACATCGTCGGGTAAATTGGTCACTACACCGAAACTAGCGCATCGTCTATGAGAATCTGTAAAAGCCATCCCTACCTCCTAATTGATTTTTTATTATCATACTGCAAACTGCTAGAAAAATCAAGAAAAGTCAACTACCTTTAAAAAGATGGGAATGATTTTGAAATTTTTTCAACGAATCTTCATCAAATGCTTGAAAATGCTTACAATTAGTGGTAAACTGAAAACAGTTGAATCATGAAAACAAAATTTTCAAAGTAGAAAGGAAACGGAATGAACACAGATGATACAGTAACAATTTATGACGTTGCCCGAGAAGCGGGAGTGTCAATGGCAACTGTCAGTCGTGTTGTCAATGGCAATAAGAACGTCAAAGAAAACACCCGTAAAAAAGTCCTAGAGGTCATTGATCGTCTTGACTACCGCCCTAATGCAGTAGCTCGTGGTCTAGCAAGCAAGAAAACAACAACAGTTGGAGTTGTTATTCCAGATATCACAAACACTTATTTCTCTACCCTTGCTAAAGGGATTGACGATATCGCGGAAATGTACAAATACAACATCGTCCTTGCTAACAGTGATGAGGATGATGAAAAGGAAGTATCTGTGGTCAATACTCTCTTTTCTAAACAGGTGGATGGCGTTATCTTCATGGGTTATCATTTAACTGAGAAGATTCGCTCAGAGTTTTCACGCTCACGCACACCTGTGGTTCTTGCAGGAACAGTGGACGTAGAACACCAACTTCCAAGTGTCAACATTGACTATAAACATGCTACTGTTGATGCAGTCCGCCATCTCTTGAAACGAAATAAAAAAATTGCCTTCGTTAGTGGACCATTAGTGGATGATATTAATGGCAAGATTCGCTTAGCTGGTTACAAAGATGCTTTGAAAGAAGCGGGAATTAACTACAGTGAAGGTCTTGTTTTTGAATCAAAATACCGTTATGATGATGGTTATGCCTTGGCAGAACGCTTGATTTCTTCTAAAGCAACAGCAGCGATTGTAACAGGTGATGAATTAGCGGCAGGTGTTTTGAACGGACTTGCTGACAAGGGAGTTTCTGTACCGGAAGACTTTGAAATTATCACCAGTGATGATTCACAAATCGCGCGCTATACTCGTCCAAACCTAACCACCATTGCGCAACCTTTGTATGATCTTGGTGCTATTAGTATGCGTATGTTGACGAAGATTATGCATAAGGAAGAGTTAGAAGAGCGTGAAGTTCTTTTGCCACATGGTTTGGTAGAACGTCATTCAACTCGTAAAGATTAACCAGAAGAGGCTGGGACAAAAGTCCTAGCCTCTCAATTGTCTGTGGATTGTCGAGCAAGACGCAGTGGTTGAGTGGGCTCTACTACGCTGAGTTCATCAGCTTTTACAGCCCTACTCAACTGTGCGGAGGTGGGACGACGAAATCGAATTCTAACGAATTACCGATTTCTGTCCCACTCTCGCTTTTTAGTAGTAAAAACTTTTTGGTCAATGGTTCAAGCATCAAGTTGATGGTAGAAGGCTTGCGGGGGTGACTAGAAAACAAGACTTGATCTAGTAATTTCTATCTCACCGACTTTTTTATACTCAATGAAAATCAAAGAGCAACCTAGTAAACTAGCCGCAGGATTTACTTGAGTACGGCAAGGCGACGTTGACGAGGTTTGAATTTGATTTTCGAAGAGTATTATCCTTCCATATAGGCTCGTAATTCCTCTCCTGTAAGGCCAGCATTGATAGCAATGAGGAGTTTGAGACGAGCCTTTTGAGCATTGAGTTCTTTGACAAAGAATACACCAGCCTTTTGTAGACAAACGCCACCGCCTTCATAGGCATAAACAGGTTCAGCAATCCCGTTAAAACAACGAGAAACCAAGGCGATTGGGAGTCCTTCTTGGATAAGGGCGTTCAATTTTTGTGATGTTTCCTTGGGAACATTTCCAGCACCAAAGGCCTGGATAATAAGACCATCTAGCTGGTCAACAGGAAGCAAATCAAGGAGTTCTTCTGTCATACCAGCATAGACTGGAATAATTGGAACCAAGCCCTGGATCCTATCAAGGTCAAAACGAACACGGGGTTCAGCTGTTTTGAAGTAGAGAATCTCGTATTTCATGATGAGCCCAAGAGGGCCGTGGGTCGGCGTTTGAAAGGTACTAACATTTGTCGTGTGCGTCTTGGTCACATACTTAGCAGCGTGGATTTCATCATTCATCACGACCAAGACACCCTTATCAGCAGCCTTATCGTCACTCGCTACGCGTAGGGCACTGAGATAATTGTAGACACCATCGCTTCCGAGTTCGTTGGAACTACGCATGGCCCCTGTTAGTACGATCGGTTTGTGAGGAACCTCCATGGTATCGAGGAAATAGGCAGTTTCCTCCAAGGTATCTGTCCCATGTGTAATCACGAAACCGTCATAATGATTAGCCTCCTCTTTGATTTTTTGATAGAGGGCCAACATATGCTTGGGTTTAATATGGGGACTTGGCAGATTAAAAAAGTCGAGCGCGTGGACTTCAACTCCTCCAAGTGGATTGGATACATGATTCATAGGGTTTTCTTGGCTAGTTACAACAGCGCCAGAGTCATCGGCTTGCATGGAAATAGTACCACCCGTATGTAAAACAAGGATTTTCTTAGGCATGATTTACTCACTCTTTCTGAAATGTGGTATAATCATTGTATCACAAAAGGGGAGAATGAGGTAGGATGGAAGTCAAAGCTGTTTTTTTTGATATCGATGGAACACTAGTCAACGATCGCAAGAGTGTTTTGAAATCCACTAAGGACGCGATTAAGATTGTGAAGGACCAGGGGGTGCTTGTTGGAGTAGCGACAGGGCGAGGACCTTTTTTTGTTAAGGATTTAATGGAAGATTTAGATCTGGATTTTGCCGTAACCTATAACGGCCAATATATCTTTAATAAAAACAGAGTCTTGTTTACAAGTCCTCTTTCCAAGTCTCATTTACGGCAGTTGATCACCTATGCCAAAAAAGAGGGCAAGGAGATTGCCCTAGGGACCAAGGATGCCATGCTGGGTTCGAAAATCATGTCTTTTGGCCTAGGTTCTTTTTCTCAAAGGGTGAGTCGTTTTGTCCCCTCTATGTTGACTCGTACAGTTAGTCATTCCTTTAATCGAATGGTGAGTAAGATTGTTCCTCAGAAGGAAGAAGACTTGCTTCACTTGATGAATCAGCCCATTTATCAAGTTTTGATGCTAATGACGCCAGAAGAATCTGAGAAAGCAGCAGCTGATTTTAAAGACTTGAAATTGACTCGTAGTAATCCTTTTGCAGCCGATGTCATCAACCAAGGAAATTCCAAGTTAGAAGGCATTCGCCGAGTCGGAAAAGAGTATGGTTTTGATCTCAATCAAGTCATGGCCTTTGGTGACTCGGACAATGACTTAGAGATGCTGGCGGGTGTTGGGATGTCAGTCGCTATGGGCAATGGTAGTAGCAGTGTCAAGGAAGTGGCCAAGCATATCACAACCAGCAACCAGCAAGATGGGATTCACAAGGCCTTGGAACACTTTGGTGTTTTGGCTTCAGAGAAAGTCTTTGTCAGCCGTGACTATCATTTCAATAAGGTCAAAACCTTCCACCACATGATGGATGAACGAACTCAAGAAGAGCCACAAGCTTGGGATTTAGAAGGTGCCACCCATAGAGCAGGATTTAAGATAGAAGAACTGGTCGAGTTTGTTCGAGCTGCTAGCTCTTCTGAAGAAGACTTCGAACGGGCAGTTGGACAGTTACACCAAGCGCTGGATAAAGCAGCAGAGAAAGTTGCTAAGAAAACACCTGCTAAGCAAGATTTGGTAGGGCAAGTAGATGCCTTAATTGATACCTTGTATTTCACCTATGGTAGCTTTGTTTTGATGGGAGTGGATCCAGAGCGGATTTTTGATATTGTCCATCAAGCCAATATGGGTAAAATGTTTCCCGATGGAAAAGCTCATTTTGACCCAGTTACTCACAAAATTCTAAAACCAGATGACTGGGAGGAGAGATATGCTCCAGAACCAGCCATTAAAAAGGAGATTGAGCGCCAGATAAAGGCCTATGAACGCCACAAGGAAAGAGCCAATAAGAAATAGGCGATAGAAAAGGAAGCCTTGAATGCTGTTTTGATTTCCTAGCTCCAACTACTGCATCAACAATTTATGAAAAAAATGAGGTTAGGAGAAAAATCCCAACCTCATTTCTTTTTTATTACAAAGTTTTGTCCTTATCTCTAACGACGAGAAGGTCAACGCTGGTATGGCGTAGGATATATTCTGATGAAGAACCAACTAGCAGGCGCTCGAAAGCATTGAGCCCTGTTGCTCCAACCAAAATCAAATCAACCTTTTCTTTGTCTGGAATTGTTTTAGCTAAGAGAGTTTTAGGGTTACCCATCTCAATAACAACCTTAATGTCTGTGAGACCAGCATCTCTTGCACGCTTTTCATATTCTGCCATCAAATCGTTGGCCTCGACTTGTAACTCTTCGTAAACTTCGGCATCAAATGTTGAGATGCTTTGAAGAGCACGAGTGTCAATGACATGAGCAATAGTTAGTTTTGCTTGGTTACGCAGTGCTGAGTGAACCCCTTTGATGAAAGCCAAGTCAGCTTCCTTAGAACCGTCAACTGCTACCATGATATTTTCATAACGTTGTGTCATAGCAAAAACCTCCTCATTCTTATTACCTTCATTGTAATCCTTTTCACTAAAAAAGTAAAGTAAAAAACGATAGGAAAGATAGGTGCTTTTTGACTTTGACTTGGAGTTTGTTATAATAAAAATAGAAAAGCTAAGAGGAAAAGATATGACAAAAATCGCAGTATTATCAGATATACATGGCAATACAACAGCCTTAGAGGCTGTTCTGGCAGATGCCCAGAAGGCGGAGGTTGATGAGTATTGGCTCTTAGGAGATATCCTAATGCCTGGAACAGGACGAAAAAATATTCTCCAGAGATTGGACACTTTACCCATTACTCTTAGAGTTCTGGGAAATTGGGAAGATAGTCTTTGGCGAGCCTGTCATCGCAAGTTAGATGAAAGCAGACCGAGCCATCGCTACCTCTTGCGCCAGTGTCAGTATATTATGGAAGAAATTAGTAGCCAGGAGATTGAGGCACTGCAAGACTATCCCTTGCGAGTGCACCGTCAGTTTGGAGAATTGAAGCTAGGGATTAGCCATCACTTGCCTGATAAAAACTGGGGAAGAGAGCTGATTCATCTTGGTAAGCAAGAGGACTTTGATCGTCTTGTCACCAATCCGGACTGCGATATTGCCATTTATGGTCATATCCATCAGCAGTTTCTTCGCTATGGTAGTGGTGGCCAGCTTATCCTGAATCCAGGTTCGATTGGGCAACCCTTCTTTTTATCTGGGAATTTACGCAAAGACTTGCGGGCCCAATACATGATCTTAGAATTTGATGAAAAAGGCTTGAAAGATCTTGATTTTCGTCGGGTTGATTATGATATTGAGGCAGAATTACAGCTAGCAAAAGACTTACAATTACCCTACTATCAAGTTTATTATGAAAGTTTAGTTAATGGGATTCACCATACCCATAACCAAGAATTACTTCATAAAATTGCACAACATCAAGGACATGATGCTGAGTTGGATGACTGGCTTAGTGGTAACTCTTGACATTACAACTAGAAGAGATATAATAAACTTAAGAAAAAGAAGGAACTAATCTGACAAAAAAGGAGAAGAGAATGCAAATTTCAAGTCGATTTACCATTGCGACTCATATGTTGATCATTATTGCCCTAAAAGGGAAGGAAAGCAAGGTGACTAGCGATTTTCTAGCTAGTAGTGTTGGAGTTAATCCAGTTATTATCCGTAAGACCTTGTCCCAACTGAAAAAGGCAGACTTGATTTTCGTCGCGCGTGGAACTGGTGGAGCAGAGATTATCAAAGACCTAGAGGATATCAGTCTATTAGATGTTTACCAAGCAGTTGAATGTCTAGGAAAGACAGGTCAACTCTTTAGTTTTCATGACAATCCCAATCCAGCCTGTCCAGTTGGAGCTCATATTCATGATGTTTTGGATCAAAAATTGGAGAGAATCCAGCAAGCTATGGAGGCTGAACTTGGTCAGACCAGTCTTGCCCAAGTAGTAGCAGATGCAGAGAGTAGGATAGAAGTATAAGAGGACTTTAGATCCTCTTTTTTATGTGGATAATGATGATAAAATAGAATCATTAAAGGAGGAAGAAATGTATCTCGTTATAGGAATTGTATTAGCATTTATACTGTCATTTTGGAAGGATAATAGAAGTTTGTGGAATCCAGTATTATTTTTATTATCTCTCATTTCAAGTTATATTTATCTATCCTACCTTTTTTATAAAAACGGTTATGAGAATGTTCAGCTTGCTTTCTATGGAGTAGCCTTTGTTTTAATCCCCTTGTTGCTTTTTCTAAGTGGTATCTTTTTAATCTATAATGGTGTTATCCTGCTGAAACGAGAGGGACGTTCAAAGGCCAATTATCTCTCCATGCTTCTTGGAATAGTCATTTTGGTATTTTTTGCCTTGATTTCATTTCGATTGGGAGATCAAAATGAATTATTTTACACCAATCACTTTCTAAACATTTTATTTGTATTCATTTTCTACTCTTATTTTATTTTTGGTTTTGCCTTTGCGGGCTTCATGTTGTACTCTATCTTGTACCTCTTTATTCCTAAGAAGAAGCATTATGATTTTATTATCATTCATGGTGCTGGTTTACTAGGTGGAGAAAGGGTAACACCTTTGCTAAAGAGGAGAATCGATAAGGCAGTAGAAGCTTACCATAAGTCTAAAAATCCTCATATCAAAATCATAGCCAGCGGTGGACAAGGAGCGGATGAAAAGATTTCTGAGGCCCAGGCGATTGCAAATTATCTGCTTACCGAGACAGATGTTCCCCAAGATGCGATTATCCTGGAGGACCAATCAAGGACTACCTATGAGAACCTTCTTTATTCCAAAGAGATTGGTGAGAAACTAGTAGCCAAACCTCAATTTCTCTTTGTGACCAATGATTATCATGTCTTTAGGACTAGTACCTATGCTCGTAAGCTAAAAATGAAAGGTGATGGTCTAGGTTGTCGGACAGCGGGCTACTACATCCCATCAGCCTTTATCCGCGAGTATGTGGCCTTGTGTGTGAAATTGAAGTGGCTCTTTATGTTCTTATACGGATTATTATTCCTTGCACTACTTTTATCCTATAAGGGAATTCTTTGGTAGAATAAAAAAAAAGCTAGTTTTCTGATATTCAGAATTCTAGCTTTTTCGTTATGTGACTTTCAGTCCGTCTCGCTCCGTGAGATGCGAGACAAATAAACCACCCGCTATGCGGGTGCGCATCGAAGGTTATACCAAAAAAACTCCAAACGCGATACAATAAAGGTGTTCAAGCCAATTGTAAAGCGAAAGGAGAAAACCATGGCACAAAAGACACCTAGTTTATCACACACAAAGTGGCACTGTAAGTATCACATTGTGTTCACCCCTAAGTATAGACGAAAAGTCATTTATAATCAATATCGAAGTAGTTTGGGAGAAATATTCCGCCGATTATGTAGTTATAAAGGTGTTGAGATTATCGAGGGCCANTAAAAGTGCACTCATGATGTTTGACAAACACGCTAATCTCGAGTACAAGTTTGGGAATCGGCATTTCTGGGCAGAAGGTTACTATGTGAGTACAGTAGGGCTTAATGAAGCCAAAATTAAGAAATATATTCAAGATCAGGAAAAGCATGATATAGCACTAGATAAATTGAGTGTAAAAGAATATGAGGATCCCTTTAGGGATAGTGGTACGTAATACTAAAGCCTCTTTGAGAGGCAAGTGACGAGTCAAGAGCAATGAGGCTTGAACAACGTGAAAGCCAGCGTCTTTAGGCGCTGGCTGGTCATTTGGGCTTATAGCCCTGGTTCAAACCACCCGTTAGACGGGTGGTCATGATTTTGTATAGTTAAGCTGAGTGGACATATAGAAATAAAACTGTAAATGATTGATCTTTCAAAAGAAGGTGATTTTAAAGATCACCAAGCGAGATGGTGTTCAGTTCGCTAATAACTTGAAGCTGGGGCATACGTCCAATATTGATTAGTTTTGGATGCTTTAAACCTTCTACATCAAAGTTGGTTAAAATGGCATCATATCCAGCCTCCATAATCTCATCAACATTCAATGTAGCCTTGTCCCATGTTTCAAACTGGATATTTTTAGAAGTGTAGTATTTATAGAGGGAGATGAGAGCGTGAGGATGAGCAAAGTCAAATTCACTCAAAATAAGGACACGAACCTTATTCTGAGATTCTAACAGTTGTTCCATCAAATCTGAAGCGTGAGTCAAGAGAGTGTAAACCAGATGGACGACAGCGTGCGCCAGTTCTTTTTGTCCCAAGCTAGACTTATAACGCATCATTTCGAAAACAGCTGCTTCGTAAAATTCAGGGAAGAATTTCTTGATTTTTTTGAGCGTATAGGATTTATTATGAGAAATGATGGATTCTGAGTTGATTTCTTGACGTTCAAGAAGAGCAGTATTGTGCAAGTGCCAAACTAGCTCGTCAGTATTTGTAAAGTGAATCCCAAATTCACGAGTCAAGTTATCGAGGACATCTCGAGCAGCGTGGTAAGAGTGATCAACCTGTTTGTCTTCTGAACGGGCAGCTAGAAATTCTTCAACAGTATAGAAGATTCCTTTTTGAGTATAAGAATCAAAGATTTGTTCTAAGGTATGACGGTTAACCTCGATATTCAGACGCTTAGCCAATGGTTCGAGTTGATCTTGGAATTCTGGCAGTTGATCATATAAAGGAAGATCATTTGTAGAATCGCTCGTTGTTTGGATGGTAGCACCGATCTTAAATCGGTGCAAATTAACAGCTATTTGTGTTTCTAGCTGCAACAAGTTGGCATAATTGGCAGGAAATCCTGTCATTTTAAGAAAGAAAGCAACAAATTCTTCAATGTCTTTCTTAGAATCAGTAAATGGCCATTTGAAGTAACCATAGGCTTCATGGAAGTACTGGGCAAAAAAGAAACGGATGTCTTTTTCGTCTCCAATGATAGAGATTGGAGTGACCTTGAGTTTGAAGCGGTATTTATTTTGCAAGGTATGATTAATCTCAGCGACTTTTTTGCGAAGTGCAGGAAGCGAAACATCAAGAGTTTGAGCTAGATGTTCATAGGTAAATGGTTCTTCTAATAAAAAGAATGCTCTCAAAACTTGGAAGTTAGAAGAATCTTGTAAAATGTGGCGGTAAATTCGTTCAACGCCTAAATTGTTATTATTGGCGAGTCTGATACCAGCTGTTGAAGATTGGATTTCGAAGCAAGAGAGAACTTCGCGCATCTCCTTGATATCACTTTTGATAATACGAGTGTTGATATCTAGAGCTTCTGCCAGAGGATCTAGGTGGATCCAGTCTGAATTTTCAAATAAATATTCTAAAATTCTTAATTGTCTTTGTTCTTTTTGAGTTAATAGAGCTCTCATAAATTATTCCTCCTGTAATAAAATCGACTATAACAAACAAAAATCATATTTTTAGAGATGTTAGTTATTATATCACAAGTAAATCAAAAAAACAAAGAATATGCCTGCATTTATTATATTGTATTTTAAAAGAAAGATTGTCATTTTAGAATTTTTTTGTACAAAAAGGATTTTTTAAATATATAGTTTAAAATGATTGACTAAAATGAAGCTATGTTTTGTAATTTAATTCATATGTTAAAGACATGCCATAATTTAAAAATTAACGGGAGATAGGATTCATGTATTTTAATCGTAAAAATGCAGAACAGAAAAACTGGCGAATGATCAAAAAAAGGGAAACATTTCTTATTTGGTTGTTCGATTGTCTTTGCGGTTGGGGCAGCTTTGGTAGCTCCATCAGTCAAAGCAGACACAGTAGAAACTAAGCCAGAAGTAGGTTCTACTACGGAAACAACTAAGCCGACTACAGGTGAAGAAAATGTAACTTATGCAGCACCAGCTGTAGAAGTAGCACCAGCAGCAGTGGCTAAAGAAAAAGTTGAAAAAGCAGTTGAAACTACTCAAAATTCTAATGAAGAACCAGTAGTTGCGGCTGAAAAAGCTAAGGAAGCAGATAGCATCCAAGCTCCAGAGGTGACAGTGGTCTACAATCCATCAGCACTTACTGATGAAGAAAAAGCAAAAGTTGTAGCAGCTGTTAAGGTAGCAAACCCTACAGCGACTGATGTTCAAGTCCAAACAGACGGATCAGTAGTTGTAACCTTTGCGGACGGATCAGTAGCAACAATTGCAGCTAATAAAGTTGTTAACGAAGCAACTAAAGAGTCATCTGCTCAAGCACCAGCTAAGAAAGCAGGAGCGAAAGAAGTGCCAAACACTGGTACAAAACTATCTAGCGCTTCACTTGGACTAGCACTTCTTGCAGCAGTGACAGGAGGACTCCTCATCGCTAAAAAACGCGAGGAAGAAGAGTAATAAAATACTCAAATAAAGCAAAACTGAGAATGATTATTCTTTAACATTGCTAGAAAAACCGTAAGAAGAAATTCTTACGGTTTTTTGATTTCAAGGCTCGTTTTACTACTATTTGAAGTCAGATAAATTAAATTTTTTCCTAATAACGACATCTCGGAAAAATTGCAGAATGTAGATTAGTCAACATTTTATTAATACTAGTTGTATAGTTCTATCAGAAACAATCAAGAGCGCTAAATTAAATCTGAGTAAGAAATAGTACAGGGAAACTAATACTAAACCTCAGATAACCTCACGGAGGAATATGGTGTGCTATATGCTATAATAGAAAATCTATAACATTTATAAAATGACAAAAAATTAAGCATGAGAATGACATACGAACTGTTTCATTATTGTAAATAATAAGGGGAATCAAAAAAATAAATGATGAGTATAATCTAAACTAAAAATTGGGAATACTAAAGATTAGCACCAAATCTAATGATAAACACGTCTCTATTAATTAGAGGTAAGTTAGATATAGTTTCTGATTTGAGTGAGAATATTTAACGAAATTATGAAAAAAATAAATGGATTACTTGAACGACTGAATATAATGTAAAATAACAAGTAAAAAAATAGAACTATTACACTTTAAATATTACTAGTTTGATTCGTATAGAGAGCCAGTAAAGGAATCATCAATCGCGGTTCATCATTCTATACTAGGTTGGTAAAAACTTTAAATAAAAACTAAAATATGGTAAAATAACGATTGTATAACATTTTGAGGAGACAGTTATGAAGACAAAAACACTTGCACAAGTTGATGGAATTATTGGAATCATTGCAGGAGCAGTTTTAGCAATCTTACCAGTCATTATAGTTATGATTGCAGCTATTTCTGAAAATGAAGATTTTGCTGGATTTGTTTTGGGAATTGTTTTCCTTGTTTTTACTTTAGTAAAAATTGCAACTCTTATCCTAGGAATTCTCACTCTTGTCTATTATAAGGATGACAAACGTATCTCACTTGCGCCGTCTATCTTGTTTATCGTTGGATCGGGAGTAGCATTGATTCCATTCTTGGGATGGATCGGTGGAATAATCCTCATCATTGGTGGAGCGCTATACTTGTCGAGCTTAAAACATTTCCAAATTGAAGGATAGTTCTATACATAAAGGGAAGAGTCAAGAAGTCTCTTCTCTTTTTTGATTGATTTTGACTAGCTTTTTTGTGAAAAATTGTGTAAAATAGAATAGATAAACGAGGGAAACCTCGGAAAATAAAAGGAGTATCCATCAAATGGTAAAATTGGTTTTTGCTCGCCACGGTGAGTCTGAATGGAACAAAGCTAACCTTTTCACTGGTTGGGCTGATGTTGATTTGTCTGAAAAAGGAACACAACAAGCGATTGACGCTGGTAAATTGATCAAAGAAGCTGGTATCGAATTTGACCAAGCTTATACTTCAGTATTGAAACGTGCAATCAAAACAACTAACTTGGCTCTTGAAGCATCTGACCAATTGTGGGTTCCAGTTGAAAAATCATGGCGCTTGAACGAACGTCACTACGGTGGTTTGACTGGTAAAAACAAAGCTGAAGCAGCTGAACAATTTGGTGATGAACAAGTTCACATCTGGCGTCGTTCATACGATGTATTGCCTCCAGCAATGGATCGCGATGATGAGCACTCAGCTCACACAGACCGTCGTTATGCTTCACTTGACGACTCAGTTATCCCAGATGCTGAAAACTTGAAAGTAACGTTGGAACGTGCCCTTCCATTCTGGGAAGATAAAATCGCTCCAGCACTTAAAGATGGTAAAAACGTATTCGTAGGAGCACACGGTAACTCAATCCGTGCTCTTGTAAAACACATCAAACAATTGTCAGACGACGAAATCATGGACGTAGAAATCCCTAACTTCCCACCATTGGTATTCGAATTTGACGAAAAATTGAATGTGGTTTCTGAATACTACCTTGGAAAATAAACATCATAAAGCCTAGGATGATTCCTAGGTTTTTGATTTTCGAAACATACAGCCTGAGGTAGAAGAAAACTTGAGCCGAGATTTTGGAAGGCTGAATTCCCAAACTAAGTTTTACCGTTAGTAGAAGTGGATGTTACTTTGAGAAGTTACGGTTCAAGATTTAAGAATTCAAAAAACAATTAAGCTTGTCAAAGCAGAGGATTCTTGTTATAATAGGTAAGATGGAGGCGTTATGGCACTTAAAAAAGCAAGTCTAGCCTGTGCGGTTTGTGGTTCTAGAAACTATTCGATTAAGATTAGTGGAAATCCAAAACCAACACGCTTAGAAGTAAATAAGTTTTGTAAACACTGTGGCAAGTACACCACACACCGAGAAACGAGATAGGAGAAAACGATGCGTTTTATTAAGGACATTTTTAAACTTCTTAAAGAAACAACTTGGCCGACTCGCAAGGAAAGTTGGTTAGATTTTAAATCTATCATGGAATACACTGCTTTCTTTGTAGTGATGATTTATATTTTTGACCAATTGATTGTTAGCGGATTGATTCGTTTTATTAATATTTTTTAAAATAAGCTAAGAAAAAGATCTAGTCGCTGAAATTCTTCAGTTAGGAAAGGAAAAAACATGGATAGTTTTGATAAAGGATGGTTTGTGCTACAAACTTATTCTGGCTACGAAAATAAAGTAAAAGAAAATCTATTGCAGCGTGCACAAACATATAATATGCTAGAAAATATTCTGCGTGTTGAGATTCCTACACAAACAGTGCAAGTGGAAAAAAATGGAAAGAAAAAAGAAATCGAAGAAAATCGCTTTCCAGGATATGTTCTTGTAGAAATGGTTATGACCGACGAAGCATGGTTTGTTGTGCGTAACACACCAAACGTAACAGGATTTGTAGGCTCACATGGAAATAGATCAAAACCAACTCCACTTTTGGAACAAGAAATTCGCGATATTTTAGTTTCTATGGGTCAAACTGTCCAAGAATTTGATATTGATGTCAAAGTTGGTCAAACTGTTCGTATTATTGACGGTGCTTTCGCAGATTACACAGGTAAGATTACAGAAATTGATAACAATAAAGTCAAGATGATTATCTCTATGTTTGGTAATGATACAGTAGCGGAAGTAAATCTTAATCAGATTGCAGAACTTTAATCAAAAAATTATCAATATAAAATCACAAACAAAGACAATTGCAAAAGAGACAGTTGTCTTTTTTTTATTCTCACTTGTCAGTATTCATACTTCCTGATGCACCTTGGATTTGAAAAAACACAAGACAGAAATCAAAGCCCTTCTTTCCCCCTTTCTCTGCTATACTACAAGCAGAGAAAAGGGGGAAAGCAAATGCTTGAAAAGTATTATGAGAACGTAAAAGGAATTGTCCATAGATGCCGAAAAGATTATTATCTCCACCTGTGGGAAAAAGAGGATTGGGATCAAGAAGGACTGATCTGTCTCTATGAACTTCTCGAGGCCCAACCAGACTTAGTGGAAGAGGAAAAGAAACTCTACGTCTACTTCAAAACAAAATTCCGCAATCGAATCCTAGATAGCGTCAGAAAACAAGAGAGTCAAAAACGTCGCCTGGACCGTATGGCCTATGAAGAAGTAGGCGAGATTAGCCATCGCCTACCAGAAGGAGGATTGTGGCTGGATGATTACTACGCCCTTCATGAATTGTTGGATAGTTATAGAAGAAAATTACCACAAGATAAGCAAGAAGCCTATGAACGCCTCTGGGCAGACGAACGATTTAAAGGCCGCAAAGCCATGTTGAAAGAGTTAAAGGAAGTAATTCAGTAGAATTGAAAAAAAAGTTAAAAAAAGGTGTTGACAAAGTTAGAAAAGTCAGTATAATAGTAAGAGTTGAAAATAACAACTCTGGTCCGTTGGTCAAGGGGTTAAGACACCGCCTTTTCACGGCGGT
>NZ_JBFNFG010000016.1:0-437 GCF_040888305.1 Streptococcus fermentans
GATTCTGATACTGACTCAGAAATTGACTCGCTTACTGATTCTGATACTGACTCTGAAATTGATTCACTTACTGATTCTGAGATTGATTCAGATACGGATTCGCTTACTGATTCAGATACTGACTCTGAAATTGATTCACTTACTGATTCAGATACCGATTCGCTTACTGATTCAGATACGGATTCAGAAATTGATTCGCTTACTGATTCTGACACTGACTCAGATACAGATTCACTTACTGATTCTGATACGGACTCTGAAATTGACTCGCTTACTGATTCTGACACTGACTCAGAAACGGATTCACTTACTGACTCAGATACAGATTCTGATACGGACTCTGAAATTGACTCGCTTACTGATTCTGATACAGATTCAGAAATTGATTCGCTTACTGATTCTGATACTGACTCAGAAATTGATTCACTTACTGATTC
>NZ_JBFNFG010000016.1:590-2515 GCF_040888305.1 Streptococcus fermentans
TCTGATACTGACTCAGAAATTGATTCACTTACTGATTCAGAAACTGATTCAGAGATTGACTCGCTTACTGATTCTGATACAGATTCAGAAATTGACTCGCTTACTGATTCTGAGATTGATTCAGATACTGATTCGCTTACTGATTCTGATACTGATTCAGAAATTGACTCGCTTACTGATTCTGAGATTGATTCGCTTACTGATTCAGATACTGATTCGCTTACTGATTCTGATACTGATTCAGAAATTGACTCGCTTACTGATTCTGAGATTGATTCAGATACTGATTCGCTTACTGATTCAGAAATTGATTCAGAGACTGATTCGCTTACTGATTCTGATACTGACTCTGAAATTGACTCGCTTACTGATTCTGATACAGATTCAGATACTGATTCGCTTACTGATTCAGATACTGATTCAGAAATTGATTCACTTACTGATTCTGATACTGATTCAGAACCTGATTCACTTACTGACTCTGATACAGATTCAGAAATTGATTCGCTTACTGATTCTGATACTGAGTCAGAAATTGATTCGCTTACTGATTCTGATACTGAGTCAGAAATTGATTCGCTTACTGATTCTGATACTGAGTCAGAAATTGATTCGCTTACTGATTCTGATACTGAGTCAGAAATTGATTCGCTTACTGATTCTGATACTGAGTCAGAAATTGATTCGCTTACTGATTCTGATACTGATTCAGAAATTGATTCGCTTACTGATTCTGATACTGACTCAGAAACTGATTCTGATACTGATTCGCTTACTGATTCTGAGACTGATTCAGAAACTGATTCGCTTACTGAGTCTGATACTGATTCAGAAATTGATTCGCTTACTGATTCTGATACTGAGTCAGAAATTGATTCGCTTACTGATTCTGATACTGAGTCAGAAATTGATTCGCTTACTGATTCTGATACTGAGTCAGAAATTGATTCGCTTACTGATTCTGATACTGAGTCAGAAATTGATTCGCTTACTGATTCTGATACTGAGTCAGAAATTGATTCGCTTACTGATTCTGATACTGAGTCAGAAATTGATTCGCTTACTGATTCTGATACTGATTCAGAAATTGACTCAGAGACTGACTCAGATACTGATTCAGAGATTGATTCACTTACTGACTCAGATACGGATTCGCTTACTGACTCTGATACTGACTCAGAAATTGATTCACTTACTGATTCTGATACTGATTCTGACATTGATTCGCTTACTGATTCTGATACTGATTCAGACATTGACTCAGAGACTGACTCAGATACTGATTCAGAGATTGATTCACTTACTGACTCAGATACGGAGTCGCTTACTGACTCTGATACTGACTCAGAAATTGAGTCACTTACTGATTCTGATACTGATTCTGAAATTGATTCGCTTACTGATTCTGATACTGATTCAGAAACTGATTCGCTTACTGATTCTGAAACTGACTCTGAAATTGACTCGCTTACTGATTCAGAAACTGATTCGCTTACTGATTCTGATACTGACTCAGACATTGATTCGCTTACTGATTCTGATACTGATTCAGACACTGAGTCACTTACTGATTCAGACACTGACTCAGATACTGATTCACTTACTGATTCAGAGATTGATTCGCTTACTGATTCTGATACAGATTCAGACACTGATTCACTTACTGATTCAGAGACTGACTCAGATACTGATTCGCTTACTGATTCTGATACTGATTCAGACACTGAGTCACTTACTGATTCAGACACTGACTCAGATACTGATTCGCTTACTGATTCTGATACTGACTCAGAAATTGATTCGCTTACTGATTCTGATACTGATTCAGACACTGATTCACTTACTGATTCAGACACTGACTCAGATACTGATTCGCTTACTGACTCAGAAATTGATTCGCTCACTGATTCTGATACTGATTCAGA
>NZ_JBFNFG010000017.1:0-1713 GCF_040888305.1 Streptococcus fermentans
TACTGATTCTGATACTGATTCAGAAATTGACTCGCTTACTGATTCAGATACTGACTCAGAAATTGATTCGCTTACTGATTCTGAAACTGACTCAGATACTGATTCACTTACTGATTCAGGGATTGATTCGCTTACTGACTCTGATACTGAGTCAGAGATTGATTCAGATACTGATTCAGATACTGATTCAGAAATTGATTCACTTACTGATTCAGATACTGATTCGCTTACTGATTCAGATACTGATTCAGAAATTGATTCACTTACTGATTCAGATACTGATTCGCTTACTGATTCAGATACTGATTCAGAAATTGATTCACTTACTGATTCAGATACTGATTCGCTTACTGATTCAGATACTGATTCAGAAATTGATTCACTTACTGATTCAGATACTGATTCGCTTACTGATTCAGATACTGATTCAGAAATTGATTCGCTTACTGATTCTGAGATTGATTCAGATACTGATTCACTTACTGATTCAGAGATTGATTCAGATACTGATTCGCTTACTGATTCAGATACTGATTCAGAAATTGATTCACTTACTGATTCAGATACTGATTCGCTTACTGATTCAGATACTGATTCAGAAATTGATTCACTTACTGATTCAGATACTGATTCGCTTACTGATTCAGATACTGATTCAGAAATTGATTCACTTACTGATTCAGATACTGATTCGCTTACTGATTCAGATACTGATTCAGAAATTGATTCACTTACTGATTCAGATACTGATTCGCTTACTGATTCAGATACTGATTCAGAAATTGATTCACTTACTGATTCAGATACTGATTCGCTTACTGATTCTGAAACTGACTCTGATACTGATTCAGAGATTGATTCAGATACTGATTCGCTTACTGACTCAGAGATTGATTCGCTTACTGATTCAGATACTGATTCGCTTACTGATTCTGAAACTGACTCAGATACTGATTCACTTACTGATTCAGAGATCGATTCGCTTACTGACTCTGATACTGAGTCACTTACTGATTCTGATACTGACTCAGATACTGATTCAGAGAATGATTCGCTTAATGACTCTGATACTGATTCCGAGATAGATTCAGATACTGAATCGATTACTGATTCAGAACTTGATTCGCTTACTGATTCTGAAACTGACTCAGATACTGATTCACTTACTGATTCAGAGATCGATTCGCTTACTGACTCTGATACTGATTCACTTACTGATTCTGATACTGACTCAGATACTGATTCAGAGATTGATTCGCTTACTGACTCTGATACTGATTCAGAGATTGATTCAGATACGGATTCGCTAACTGAATCTGATACTGATTCACTTACTGATTCTCAAACTGACTCTGATACTGATTCACTTACTGATTCAGAGATCGATTCGCTTACTGACTCTGATACTGAGTCACTTACTGATTCTGATACTGACTCAGATACTGATTCAGAGAATGATTCGCTTAATGACTCTGATACTGATTCCGAGATAGATTCAGATACTGAATCGATTACTGATTCAGAACTTGATTCGCTTACTGATTCTGAAACTGACTCAGATACTGATTCACTTACTGATTCAGAGATTGATTCGCTTACTGATTCAGAAATTGACTCGCTTACTGATTCAGACACTGACTCAGAAACTGATTCACTTACTGACTCTGATACTGATTCAGAGATTGATTCAGATACGGATTCGCTTACTGACTC
>NZ_JBFNFG010000017.1:1930-2374 GCF_040888305.1 Streptococcus fermentans
TACTGACTCTGATACTGATTCACTTACTGATTCTGAAACTGACTCTGATACTGATTCACTTACTGATTCAGAGATTGATTCGCTTACTGATTCTGAAACTGACTCTGATACTGATTCACTTACTGATTCAGAGATTGATTCGCTTACTGATTCTGAAACTGACTCTGATACTGATTCACTTACTGATTCAGAGATTGATTCGCTTACTGATTCTGAAACTGACTCTGATACTGATTCACTTACTGATTCAGAGATTGATTCGCTTACTGATTCTGAAACTGACTCTGATACTGATTCACTTACTGATTCAGAGATTGATTCGCTTACTGACTCTGATACTGATTCAGATATTGACTCAGAGACTGACTCAGATACTGATTCAGAGATTGATTCGCTTAGTGATTCTGATACTGATTCAGAAATTGATTCGCTTACTGATTCTGA
>NZ_JBFNFG010000018.1:0-2286 GCF_040888305.1 Streptococcus fermentans
TATAATGGATGTTGGCCTTTTTGTATACACTAAAATAGGGTTGGTAGAAAATTTCCACCAACTCTAAAAATTATAGAACCACACAAAACCCTGACCAGAGATGGTCAGGGTTTTGTATTTCAAAAATTATTCTGTAAATTCTATAGTTACTTTTACTTCAGAATCCATTGAAGAAAATATTGTTTTATAATAATTGATTGCAGATTCTTTAATTTCACTCTTAAATTTATCTAAATACTCTGCTTGTTTATCACTAGAAAGTTGGTTTGTGACCAATTTCCCAGTATCAACATCTTCTGTAGTCCCACTTAACAACTCTCCATGATCATCATACAAATTGTAAGGATTATCTTTTGAAAGTTCCACACCAATTACTTCAAATTTTGGAACAATAACCTTATATTCTTTTTCACCTATTTGTTCAATCTTTACACTACTTTTAATCCCAAATTTAGCTTTATAATTTAAAATTACTAATGCTGTTTTTTTAGAGAACGGCACATCAAACCCAAAAACTTGAGTTGTTTTTGTTTCAGAAATAATTTCATTAATTCCCGCATTCAAAAATACAACTTCATTCACTTTTTCAATACTTTCGATATTAATTGACGATTTGACTTCTGATTTATGTTCCTTAGGTAAGAAAAATAGCACTCCAATAGCTATAATAGCTATTAATACCAGATTCAATAGAACACTAAACTTATTAAATTTCTTCTTTAATATAGACAAGATAAAAAAACCTCACTTTAAATAATCTATCTAAATTTTACACATTCTAAAGAAAACAGTCAATATTTTTTCGTACTATCTTCTAAAATTAATTGTGCCTATTAAAAATGAAATTAGTTTGTTGCATTTGATTATATTTTTTGAACACCAAATCCATTTAAAATTGAGTGCTATTTTGAGCACTAAAAAAGGGCTCTTTGTCAAATAGTGTTGATGAAGAAATTTAGGAAGGGATTAAGCAACTAATTGTTGCTTAATTCCTTTTTGTTTTGGGCCAAACATTTTTGTTATTAAAATAATCCTATTTCTAAAATGGTAATAGTTTCTAAAGCCGTAGGCATTTCTTTTAAGCACTTTTATTTTATTGTTTATTCCTTCAATAGGGCCATTTGTTCTAGTTGGATACTCACAAGTATTTTGAATATATGGCAAGTAAGTCATAAGAGTCTTTAATACTCTTTTTAAACCAGGAGATAGGTCTAATTGCGTAGCTGCTTCAATCGTTTCCTTGAATTCTATATAATCTCTATCCTGTATACATTCACGAAGTGAATGTACAACCTCATAATCATTTTTTAGAGATGGATTGTTTTCTAAGATATAATCTACGATTCCTTTACTTGTTATGAAGCTTTCAAAAAGCTTATAACGATTATATTTATAGTTCTGAAGTTCATTAGGGTTCTTTAAAATTAACTTCCAATAATGTTTTAACTTTCGATATAATTTAGGATTTTTATAACGATGCTGATTCATGATACGTACCCGAGTTCGATTTAATTCTCTATTCAAGGCTTGTACAATGTGAAAAGGATCAATGATAATTTTTGCGTTAGGAAACATTTCTTTTATTAATTGAATGTATGGCAAGTACATATCGATGGAGATAGTTTTCACCTTTAATCTAGTCTCAGGCTCAAAACGATAAAAATATTGTTTCAAACTGTAAGATTTTCTACCTCGTACAACATCGACCAACTTGTGTGTAGTGCTATCACAAATAATGAAGCTCATATTGCTATCGGAAGATTTAACAGATTTAAATTCATCAAAACACAAATGCTCAGGTAAATCATGTAATGGTTTAATCGTTAATAATCGTGCTGTATCATCTATGATACGTCTAACGGTATGAATTGAAACATTTGTTTCTTTGGCAATATATGTTTCAGATACTGTTTCACTTATTTTTGCCTTAATTTCATTTTTTAATCGTTTCGAGATATGACAGTATTTTTCTACAATTCGACTAGTATCTGCAGTAAATGAAGAACCACATTCTCTACAGAGAAATCTCTGCTTTCGTAGATTTAAGTAGGCCGGAAGGCCTGAAACAGAACAGAGAGTGATACGAGAAGTTTTCGTCCCGTTTTTAACTATATTGTTATTTTGGCTAACGCACCCACAAACGGCACAAAATTCTGGTTTATGCGTATATGTAGCTGAATAAAAGAAAGATTTTCTATTTTTTATCTTCTCTTGAACATTATTATCCCAAATAATGTTTTTATCTTTGATTTGTAGTGTAGCTTCTAGTATATTGTTCATATGGTC
>NZ_JBFNFG010000019.1:0-1796 GCF_040888305.1 Streptococcus fermentans
TGAAAATACTGCGGCTCAAGTAGTTAACTACTACAACCCAACAACGAAGAAAGTTGAAAAACCAAGCAAACCAACTGAAAAACGTGTTAACAACGTACCAGTTGAAGTGGAATTCAACTTCACTAAACGTTTGGAAGGCCGTGAGCTTAAAGCTAACGAATTCAGCTTCGTTCTTAAAGATTCAGAAGGTAAGACTCTTGAAACTGTAAGCAACGATGCATCTGGTAACGTTAAGTTCTCTAAACTTGAGTTCAAGAAAGGCCAAGAAGGCGTACACAACTACACAGTAGAAGAAGTTAAAGGCTCAGACGCAACCGTTACATACGACACAATGAAAGCGAATGTAACAGTTACAGTTAAACACGATGGAACAGCTAAAGTTCTTATCGCNACTCCTGAGTTCAATCCAGAGAAATATATTCTTAATGAAGAGAAATTTGATATCACTGGAAATAAACTTCTTGATGATGATAAAGAGTTGACTGATAAAGTAGCAGATACCAACAATGATCCATATGTGGACAAAGTTGATAATAATGAAAAGCAAAATATCAATACTCAAACACTCCATAAAGGTGATAAGGTTGTTTACCAAGTATGGTTGGATACAACTAAATTCACAGAAGCTCACAATATTCAATCTGTTGGTATTACAGATAAATATGACAGCGAAAACTTGAATGTTAATGTAGCTGATATTAAAGCTTATGATTCAGTAACTGGTGATGATGTCACAGCTAAGTTTGATATCTCAATTGTGGATGGGGTCATTACTGCTACATCTAAGGCTGACTTGACTAAGTCTCTTGGAGATGCTGAAAATACTCAAGTAATCGACACTGCTAAATTAGCATTTGGACGTTACTACAAGTTTGATATTCCAGCACGTATCAAGGGAACTGCTAAAGAAGGTGTAGATATTGAAAATACAGCTTCTCAAATTGTTCACCAATATGATCCAACTAAGAAATCAGTTGAAAAACCAGAAAAACCAACTGAAAAACGTGTTGTTAATATTCCAGTTAAAGTTGAATTCAACTTCACTAAGAAATTGGAAGGTCGTGCGTTGAAAGCCGGTGAATTCAGCTTCGTATTGAAAGACAAAGATGGTAACGTGATTGAAACCGTAAGCAATGATGCTGAAGGTAAAATCAAGTTCTCAGCTCTTGAATTCAAACGTGGTCAAGAAGGTACTTATATCTATCATGTAGAAGAAGTGAAAGGTACAGAGGCTGGAGTTGAATACGATAAGATGGTAGCGACTGTTGGAGTTACTGTAACTAAGGATGGTAAAGTGTTGACTCTTACTTCACAAATGCCTGAAGATACTGAGTTTAACAACAAGGTAACACCGCCAACACCGCCAACACCGCCAACACCACCAACACCGCCAACACCACCAACACCACCAACACCGCCAACACCACCAACACCACCAACACCACCAACACCACCAACACCGCCAACACCAGTAACACCAGAAAAACCTAAAGGTCCTGAGTTGCCAAACACTGGTGAACAATCTAAATCTGGAATTGCTACACTTGGTGCTGCACTTGGTCTTGTAGGTCTAGGTTTGGTTGCGAAACGCAAAAAAGAAGATGAAGCTTAATATTTCTAGTTTTCTAGAATGATTCAAGATTTATCTTTGAGTATCTAAACCAAAGATATTCTAAAGTTGGTTATACATTTATTAAATAAGTGTATGTAATCGCAAGAAGAGAGGTTAATGCCTCTCTTTTTGTTTTTATAATGGCTCTTTGTCAACTGTAGTGGGTTGAATAAAAGCTAACATC